>JAIBHM010000091.1 GCA_020028535.1 Armatimonadota bacterium
CAGCTCTCGGTCATTCTCGTGCCCACCGCCCGCGCCAGGATATCGGTGTTGCCGCCGGGCGCGAACGCCACCAGCATCCGGATCGGCCGAGCCGGGAAAGCCTGTGCTGAGCCTGTCGAAGCATCCTGCGCCCATGCCGGCTGCGGTACGTACCGAACCGGATACTCCGGCCACGTCACCAGCCCGTGTGCCTCCGCGACGGCTCGAGCTTCCTGCCAGACATCAGCAAACCGTGCGTAGTATGATCTCGCCGACGGGCGGAGGTCGGCCAGCTTGCGCAACCCCTCACGCCAGTCCGCAGCTCCCAGAACCGCGGCTCTCTCGCGCAGACGGGTTTCGGCGGCGGCCAAATGCTCCCGGCCCAGCGCGAGGACGGCAGCACTATCCATGTTCAAGAAGTGCCCGCGCCGGAGCAACAGATCGAGCGCTTCGGTGCCGCAGGCGTAGTCCTCGGTCGCGTTCGCGCGTAGATCTGTGGAGAGGGATTTCCGAAATTCGCGAAATGCCGCTGCGGCGGCGCCGGCCGCGGCGCGAAACTCCGCGTCCCGCACTCCTTCGTCACGCACAAAGATGTCCACACCCCGCTCCAACAGGGCCAGCGCTCCTTCACATTCCCGGATCGCCCGCTCTGTCCACGCAGCCGGCGCGCGGCGGACGTTCGCCCGGCCTTGCGCCAGGAACGCTGGGATCGCCATCATTCGCTCAACCGCGGCCCGAACCCGCACCTCCAACGGCGCGAACGGCCTCAGCAGGAGGGCTATCACGCCGAAGATCGCCTCGCCGGTATACACACACGGATTGCCCCGGTGGAAGTGCCGCGAATCGGATTCCCACGCCTCGATGTCGAGAGCGCCCTCGGCCAGCCTGCGATCCAATCGCTCGGCATCGGCCAGCGGCTCGTGCGGCAGCTGGCGAAATCGGGCTCGGATGGCGTTGAGGGCGGTCAGCGCTTCAGCGGCGCCTGGTGGCGAGAAGTCCGGCAGCCGGTGGTCATGGTCGTGGACGCCGATAAAGGTGGCGTTGACAGGATACGTTCGATAGTACCAGTCGAAGAAGGCGTCAAGGGCGGAGGCCAGGGCCGGGGCCTGTGTGGTCTGCATTCCTATCGCGGCAGGGGCAGATCAACCCATCGTCGTTCGTGGTGCGAGCGTTCAACCGCGTTGATGACCTCCTGCACGCGCGCGCCGTCCTCGAAGTTGCCCTGGTTGCGGCCGCCTCCCGCAGTGATCTCGTCGATGAAGTCTCGAATGAGGTTGGCGTAAAAGAGCGACCGCCACGATTCGCGAGGCGTCCCACCCGCAGGGTAGAAGCGCGCCGGGATCTCGATTTGCTTGAACTCCACGGCGTCCGGCGTGGCGACTTTGATGGTCTCGGCGACGCCGAACTCCTCAACCGCGCGGCAAATAATCGCTCCCTTGCTGCCGTAGATGCGGGCCTCCACCCCCGGGTAGTTCCCAACAGTGACGAATGAGGTCTGGATCGAGCCGAGGGCGCCGTTCGTGTATTCCACGAGATGGATGTCACCATCGTCGATGTTCATGCGCATCATGCGGCCGGTCGCCCGCACCACCCGCTCGGGAATGAAGTTCCGCATCGTGCCCACGCAGCGGGCATACTGAGCCCCGGTCCACCACATGCCGATATCGATGATCGGCGCACCGTAGCCTTCGAGGGACGAGGTCTGCAGCATAGACTGGTCGGCGGTATGATCCACCTGACGCAGCGGGGTGTTGGGGTCGAGCCACTGCGAGTTCTGCTCGTAGCCGTTGAAGAAGAACGGCTCGCCGACGAAACCCTCCTCGATGAGCGACTTGGCGTACTGCACACCCGGGGTGTAGCGAAACGTGAAGCCGAGCTTGGTCAGCAGGCCGTTGCGCTTCGCCAGCGCTGCCGCACTCCACGTGTCGCGGAAATCGTAGGCCACCGGTTTCTCACACAGCACGTGCTTGCCCGCGGCGAGGGCGGCCAGTGCCAGTTCGTGGTGGGTGGACGACGGGGTGACCACATCGATGATGTCCAGGTCCGCCCGCGAGACCACAGCCTGCCAGTCGCGTGCCGCCTCCTTGATTTCGAACCGCGCAGCAGCCTCTTCGCCCCGGTCCGGGATGACATCACACACGGTCACGACCTCACACCTCGGATCGCGCTTCCATCCGGGAATGTGCGCGAACGCCGCCCACGCGCCAGCGCCGATCACACCGACCCTGAGCTTCCGACCCGTCATCCCCCAACCTCCTCGGTCACCGGCCGCCACACGACGCATCAGGATTGCAGCCGGGGGTCGAGCGCGTCCCGCAGGCCGTCCCCCAGCAGGTTGATCGAGAGCACTGCGGTCATGATCGCCAGACCCGGAAACGTGGTCATCCACCACGCGACGCGAAGGTAGTTGCGCCCTTCGGACAGCAGGGCCCCCCACTCCGGCTGGGGCGGCCGGGCACCCAGTCCCAGATAACTCAGCGCTGCCGCCGCGATGATTGCGCCGGCCACGCCCAACGTCCCCAACACGATGATCGGAGCCACCGTGTTGGGCAGGATGTGCCGCAACATGATCCGCGCGTTGGTGCATCCGACCGCCCGCGCCGCTTCCACATACGTCTGCTCCTTCGACGACAACACCGAGGCGCGGACCACGCGGGCAAATGTGGGGGAGGCCGAAATGCCGACGGCGAGCATCGCATTGAACAAATCAGGCCCCAGGATCGCGATCAGCACCAGCGCCAACAGGATACCGGGAAACGTCAGCATCAGATCAACAAGGCGCATCATCGACCGATCGGTGATGCCTCCATAGAACCCCGCGAGCAGCCCCATGGGCACGCCGATCAGGATCGCGATGGTCACCGAGATCAAGCCGGTTTGCAGCGAGACGCGCGACCCGAAAAGGATCCGGGTGAATAGATCGCGGCCCAAAACATCGGTGCCCAGCCAGTGGCGCGCGTTGGGCCCCTGGAGGCGGTCCACGGGGTTCATCACGAGCGGCTCATAGGGAGTAAGTAACGGCGCCGCGAACGCCGCGGCCACGAGCAATGCCAGGATGATGCCGCCCAGCAGCGCGCTCTTCGAGCGCCGCAGCCGCCGGAGCACCTCGCGCGACAGGGAGCGCGACGCGGTCCGAACGACGGCCGGTGCATCACTCGAAGCGGATGCGGGGATCGAGGTACGCATATGAGAGGTCGACCAGCAGGTTAATGATGATGTAGACCAGAGCAATGAACAGTACCGCGCCCTGGACAACCGGAAAGTCCTTGTTCGAGATTGCGTCCACGAGCAGCTTCCCGACCCCGGGCCGCGCGAACACCGTCTCAGTGATCACCGCCCCGGACAGCAACGTGCCAAACTGGAGGCCCATGACGGTGATAACGGCGATGAACGCGTTCTTGAGCACATGGCGACGGATCACGATGGCCTCTCGCAGGCCTTTGGATCGCGCCGTGGTCACGAACGGCTGCAAGAGCACCTCGAGCACGCTGGAGCGAACCAGCCGCGCCAGTGTTGCTGACGAGATGAACCCCAGGGCCACGGCGGGCAGAACCAGCCGGTCCCATCCGCCGAAACCCGTGGCCGGGAACCATCCCAGCTTCAGGGAGAAGACGAAGATAAGCATCGACGCGAGCCAGAAGATCGGCATCGATACCCCACCCAGCGCGATCAGCATCGCGCCCGCGTCCGCCCACTTCCCGCGCCACAGCGCCGAGATCAGCCCGAGGCTGAGGCCCAAGCCAACGGCCACGACAAACGCGGCGAGCGCCAGCGCCGCGGACGACCCCACGCGGAGACGGAGCTCCTCGAGCACAGGCGTGCGGTTGTGGATGGAGCGGCCGAGGTCCCCCCGAGGAATCCCACGCACAAAGTCCACATACTGCACGACCAGCGGGCGGTGCAGTCCCATCTGGCGGCGGACCAGCTCGAGCCGCTCCGGTGTCACCGGCTGGTCACCGAAGAAGATAATAGCCGGGTCCCCGGGCACCAGGTGCAGCATCAGGAACACCAGGACGGACGCGGCGACCATGGTGGGAATGGCGAGCAACAGGCGCCGAACTACGAACTGGAGCATCAGCGCGTTCGGCGGGAGCCGGCGGCGACCCGCTGCCGGCTCCCAGACCCGCGAATGTGGGGACTACCTCTGGACGCGAGTATTGAAGAAGTACGGGTAGTTGCCGCCCCAATCGACCCACACGCCGGATACAGACCGGTCATGCGCGTAGAGTGACGGGGGATCGGCCAGGTACACCATCACCGCATCATCGATGGCCTTCTGCTGCGCCCTGGCGATGATCTCTTTGCGTCGCGTAGGATCCGCCGTGGCATCAATCTGCTCGATGAGCCGGTCCATCTCCGGATTGCGGTAGTTGTTCCGGTTTGTGCCACCGCCGGCGTTGCGTGAGTGGAAGAGAATGCGCAGCATCTGTCCCGGGTCTGTCCCGGTATCCCACCAGAACTGGAAGTTGTGCCGGCCCTGCCGCACCGCGTCGAGATAGCCCGCGCGCGCAATGACGTTCAAGTTGACGTCGATCCCTACTTGCTTGGCGTTGGCCTGGATGAATGAGGCCATTTCGATGTTCTTCTGCGGGGTCGTCTGCAGATAGAACTCGAGCCGCAGCCGCTCGCTTCCTTTTACGCGGATGCCATCTGGCCCCACCCGCCACCCGGCCTCGTCCAGAAGGCGCCTCGCCTGATCGGGGTTATACGGAACCTTCGTACACGTCGTAGCATCGAACCCCAGCATGTTGGGGGTGAGGGGGCTGCAGGCGGCTTTGTACACGCTGTTCCAAACCGTCCTGACCAGGCCTTCCTTATCTATGGCATGCATCACGGCGCGGCGTACGGCAAGGTCATCCGTCGGCGCTCGCCCTTGATTCATCATCAGGGACCAGCCCGATCCCGCCTGCCGGATCTCCAGGAGCACTTTGTCCCTGGAACTCTTCAGCCGCTGGTAGTCGGTCACCGGCACGTCCTCAATGAACAGCGTCTCGCCCGTCTCCAGCGTCGCCAGCCGGGTCGACTCCTCTGGAACGATCCGGTACACGATACTTTGGAGATACGCGCGGCCCTGGTGATTGAAGGACGGAGCTCCCCAGGTGTAGTTGGGGTTGCGGATCAGGCGCACTTCGGCGTCGGTGCGGTACGACTGCAACATGAATGGACCGGTCCCAACAAACACCACACGGCCGAAGTCCTGCCCGTACTTCTGCACCGCGGTCGGCGAGATGATGCCGAGGTATGGGCTGCTCGCTCCGTTGAGAAATGAGGCGTTAGGGCTCTTGAACCGCACTCGCACCGTGTACTTGTCCACGACTTCGGACCGGTCGTAGGGACCGATGAAGGAGAACGCCGTCTGGGCGCGCGTGGCCGGGTCCACGATTCGGTCGAAGGTCACCTTCACCGCCTCTGCCGTGAGCGGGGTGCCGTCATGGAACTTCACATCGTCCCGCATCTTGAACGTGTAGACCGTCGCGTCCGGTGAGACCGTCCATGATGTGGCGAGACCCGGACTATACTGGCCTGAGCCGGTCGACCACACCAGCGGATCGATGATATGCAGGGCGATCCGGCCAACGCGCGTGAACGTCGTCGCCGTCACATCCAGCGTATCGAACCCGCCGGCCATGCCGTAGGTCAGCGTGCCAGTGGCCTGCGCGTACGCGCCCGGCAGGAACACGCGCGGCAGCGCCTGAGAAGCCGCCAGCGCCCCCACCCCGATGCCGGCGCGCTTCAGAAATTCCCGTCGCCTCATGCGGTCCATGATCCAGACTCCCCCTTCGACCAACGGTGTGGCCTGTGTAATTCTCGCCCTGTCCCCGGTTAACCCTGCAACTGGCCATAGTTGTGGCATGATGTTCTTCCCTGCGGCGTGCCGGCTGCGAGGAAGATCCCACTGAGGGAATGATCGTGTCCGGCAGGGAAGCGATCCGTGGCGCTCATCAGGTTCTCGCGAGGTGAGATTGATCAGCGATGGAGTGAAAGGATGCGGACGATGATGCTCCAGAAAGACAGCGTCACCCTCGTCACCGGCGCGGCGCGCGGTCTGGGATGGGGAATCGCCCGGGCGTTTGGCATTGCAGGCGCGAGGGTCTGCGTCACCGACATCAGTGACGACGAACTTGCGCGCTGCGCTCGAGACCTTGCCGCGGACGGCACAAATTGTCTGACTTACCGCTCCGATGTTGCCGACCTTGCCGAGTGCACGAGCGTGGTGAAGAAAATCGTCGCTCGCTGGGGGCGGCTGGATGTGGTGGTGCATAACGCGATCTACATGCCGTTAATCACGTTTGAAGCAACCACGCCAGAAGAGTGGTCACGTCAGATCAATGTCGGCCTCGGCGGACTGTTCAATTGCCTGCACGCCGTCTGGCCTCAGATGAAAGCGCAGCGCGGAGGCCACATCATCGGCATCGCAAGTGGATCCAGTATTCGCGGCTATAAGGAAGAGGTCGCGTATTGTGCCATCAAACATGGCATCGAAGGATTGGTGAAAGCGCTGTCGCTCGAAGCCAGGCCCCACAACATCGCGCTCAATACCATCGGTCCGGGCATCCACATCAAGCCGACACGAATCACCTGGGCGGAGTATGATCAAACGCCGGCGGAACTCCGAGCGGGTTGGGCGGATCCAGTCGAACTCGGCAAAGCGTGGGTCTGGCTCGCCGCACAGCCACCCAGCCGGTTCAGCGGGTATCGTTTCGACGCCGCGCAGCTTGTTCACACAATCTCGCGGGAAGGCTCCGACTTTGAGTTCGCTGCCGAAAAAGTCACGCTCTATCCGGACGACTTTCGCGCACGCCAGGAATGGTACCGCAACTACGCCGAGTAGAAGGGTGCGACCGATGAAAACCATCTATGAATCGCTGGAATGGCACGAGGTCCGGATCACGGCCCATGCCGCCGCCCAGTACATTACCCTCAAGTACGGCGAGGCCGGCCCACCCGGCCCTCGCGCGACGCTCATCGCCGGGACACACGGCGATGAGGGACCATGGTCTGCCCTGGCGATCAAGATGCTCTGCCAGCAACCGCTGGCCAAACTCAGTGGACGCCTGCGCGTCATCTTCACCGCCAACGCGCTCGCCGCCGAGGTCGAACGCCGCAATTCCTGGATCGATTCCCCAAACGCGGTCGATCTTGACGGTGTGTTCCCAGGGGACAAAGAGGGCTCGCACACGACGCGCCTCGCAGGAGCCATCGCCCCGTTGATCGCCGATAGCGATGTCGTCATCGACCTTCATGGCGGCGGCACGTGGTGTGTCAACGCATTCGTCAAGCGCTTCGAGGGGTCGGAACAGGTGGCTGCCGATCTCGGT
>JAIBHM010000013.1 GCA_020028535.1 Armatimonadota bacterium
GCGCGTTTCGCGTTGCTCTCGAGCACAAACAGACCTTTGGCCGTGCCGGCCAGCACCATCACATTAGGCATTGCATCGCCTCCGGAGAGTGGTCGGAGGGTAGCGTTCGGTGCCCGCAGAACCCTCCCCTGCCGAACACTCGGGCACCCGCCGGAGGCTCTTATGCGATTTTGCACGTACCAGGTCCAGGGCGACGCGCGCGTGGGGATCGTCGCGGGCGACTCGGTCATCGACCTCCACGCCATCGCCCGCAGCGAGCGACTGCCGCACGCACCCGCCACCATGCTGGACTTGATCACGGAGGTCCCGACCCTCGAGCTCCGCGCGATGGCTCGTAAGGCCGAGCAGTGGGCTCAGTCGAAGCGAGCCGCGGTGCCACTCGCCCGGGCGCGCCTGCTGGCGCCCATTCCGCGACCACGAAAAAATATCATGTGCATGGGTCGGAACTACGCCGAGCACGCGCGTGAAAGTGGCAATGCCCCGCCGGAGGTGCCTGTGTTCTTCACCAAGCCTCCCACGACTGTGGTCGGACCACACGCGCCGGTCATGCGTCACGTTGTGACGGAGCAGCTCGACTACGAAGTGGAACTTGTCGCCATCATCGGGCGCCGGGGCCGAAACATTGCGCCGGAGCGAGCGCTCGATTACGTCTTCGGCTACACGATCATGAACGACGTCACCGCGCGCGACCTCCAGCGGAAGCACATGCAATGGTTCAAGGGCAAAAGCCTGCGCCCATGGGCCCATGGATTGTACACCGCACGGCCATCCCCAACCCGCAGGCCCTGCGCCTGACGATGCGCGTGAACGGGGAGGTGCGGCAGAACTCGACGACGGCAAACATGATCTTTACAGTCGCCCAGATGATCGCCGTGCTGTCCGCCGGCATGACGCTGGAGCCCGGAGACATCCTTGCCACCGGCACCCCCGAAGGCGTCGGCATGGGCATGAAGCCGCCGAAGTGGCTGCAGGTCGGCGACGAGATGGAGGCGGAGATCGAAGGGATCGGGAGGCGGAGATCGAAGGGATCGGTGTGCTGCGCAACCGTGTCGTCGCCCCACGGTAGACGTTCGCTTCAACGAAGACGCCCGCCCCCGACCAGGGAGCGGGCGTTTTCATGTTCGGCGAGATACTTGGGCTAGCGGCCGATGAACCGGTTCGTCCAGAGAACCCCTTCCTTCGCTGAGGGCTTAAGTGTAATCTGGCCGCCGTCGAGCAGGAACTGCAGGTGCTTGTCCAGCATCGCCTCGCTAATCCGCCCGTCCTCGGAGAGAGCAGGAATGATCTCTCGCAGCGCAAGCGTGAGCACGGCCGGGTCCTGGCGCGGGAAATGCTTGCGCAGGTGGTTCACCGCCGCCTCCTGATCACGCCGCATCAACTGGTTTGCGCGGTTCACGGCGCGGACCCAACGCCGCAGTACCTCGGGATTCTGGTTCGCGAACACGTTGTATACGGCGACCCCTGTGTACATGAAGTTGTCCAGCTCGGGCACGTCCCCGGCGGATGACTTGATCACGACCATACCGAACCCATCGCGCTCGGCCAGGTACGGGGTCGGTGCGGAAAGGTGGAAGGCGTCGATCTGCCGGGTTCGCAGGGCCGCGAGCAGGCCCCCGCCGCTGCCGACGGAGATAATCTGCGCATCACGGTCGGGGCTGAACCCGGCGCGCTTGAGATAGTAGCGCATGTACACGTCGGTGGCCGCGCCGGGGCTCGTAATCCCGAGGCGAAGTCCGCGCAAGGCTGCAAGGCGTTGCGCGATTGGTGTTGAACGGCTGATGTTTCGCTCCCGGGCCACCTCGGGGTGCATGACCATGTCCAGGGTGACGCGCTTGGTCAAGTTGTAGATGAAGAGGAGCTGCCTGCCCTGCCGCCGGAGGTTGACCGCCTGGAATGGATCCGCGTCGAAAAGCTGCACCTGACCGGATACCAGCGCGGCGATGCCAAGCGCGCCGCTGTCCACCTCCACGAGCTCGAGGTCGATCCCTTCTTCTGCCATGTAGCCGGCCGCCTCGGCGATGAACACCGGGGCCATGAACAGCGTCCCCGTGTGCGCTTCCCGCAGTCTCACCCGCGGCGCCTGCGCAGTGGCCACCGCCGTGCTGAGCGCCACGGCGAGGATCACCGCCAGTGCCGCCAGGAATCGTACCCGTCTTCCGTTCATCTGCCACCTCCTCCGAAGTGTGCTACGGCACGTCCTTGAGGCTGTGATGCTTCGGATTCCACCGCATGAGATGGTTCCCCAGCGAGGTGATCCCCAGGTTCATCAGCAACACGACAACGAGCAGTGTGAAGATACCGGCGAAGAGTCCCGGTGTGTCCAGCCATCCCGCAGCGCGGCTGAGCAGGTGCCCGACTCCCCGGTTGCTGGAGATGAACTCCCCGACGATGGCCCCGATCATCGCCTGCGGCACCGTGATCTGCAGCGCGGCGATGATGAACGGAGTGGCGGCGGGGAAGATCACTTTCCGCACGAGGTCCCACTCCGAGGCGCCCATCACGCGCGCCACCTGGAGCAGCTGGGGTGGCGCGGCACGGATGCCGGCAATCGTGTTGATGAAGACGATGAAGAAGACCATCACCGCGGCCACGGCGATCTTGGACGAAATGCCGATGCCGAACCACAGGATGAACAGCGGCGCCAGCGCGATGCGTGGAATGCCGTAGAAGCCGACCACAAAGGGCTCGACGATCCGGTACACGAGCTCCGAGCGCGCCAGCGCGAAACCGAAGATCAATCCGGCCACGGCCCCGATCAGGTAGCCGGCCAGGGCTTCCACGATCGTGAACTGCAGGTGGTAGAGGAGCGACTCCTTCGTCAGCATCGCCCACCACGACGCCGCGATGGCGGAGGGCTTGCTGACGAAGAACTGGTCGACGATGCGGCCGCTGCTCAGCTCCCAGGCCGCGAAGAATGCGGCGGCAAACAGCAGCCTGCCGATCGCCGTGCTCCGCCGGTCACGCCGCCGGCGCACCACGTCGTCGCGCTCCACGTCCTCAAGCAGCCTGGCACCGGCCGCAAGCCGGGCGGCGCCGCGCTCAACCGCAAGATCACCCGTGGCCATGGACGGCTCCCTCCAGATCCATCTGTGAGATTTCTTCCTTCAGATCCCGCCAGAGCTGGTCGTAAAATGCGGGGAAGCGTGGATCAGCGTGCACGCGAAAGACGTCCCGAGGCCGCGCGAGCGGCACCTCGTAGACCCGCTTGATCGTGCCCGGGGCGCGGCTGAAGAGCACGATCTCGTCGGACAAGGCGATCGCTTCCACCAGGTCGTGGGTCACGAAGACAATCGTCTTGCCGCTGCCTTCCCAGAGCTTGAGCAGCTCGTCCTGCAGGATGACGCGCGTCTGGGCGTCGAGGGGCCCAAAGGGTTCGTCCATCAAGATGACGTCGGGCTCGTAGATGAGGGTGCGGATGAGCGCTGTGCGCTTGCGCATCCCGCCGGACAATTCATGCGGGTAGTGGTGCTCGAACCCCGCCAGCCCCACGCGCGCAATGTATCGTTCCGCGCGGCTGTGCCTCTCCGCCTGGGCGACGCCCCGAAATTCGAGGGCGACTTCAACGTTCTCGACGAGGGTGCGCCAAGGGAGCAGGTTGTCGTCCTGCGTAATGTAGCCGACGTCCGTGTTGATCCCGCCGACCGGCCTGGACTTGTACCAGATCTCGCCCTGCGTCGGGCGGATCAGCCCCGCGACCATGTTCAGCAGGGTAGACTTGCCGCAGCCCGAGGGCCCGACGAAGCTCACGAACCGGCCCGGGGCGACGCTGAGCGTGACGGCGTGCAGGGCGAGGAACGCGCGCTGCTGGCGGTGGGAACGCGCAACGAAGGCTTTGAATACATTCCGGGCCTCAATGACGCCGGATGTTGCCGCCACACCGCACCTCGGATGAAAGACGGGAGGGACCTTGACCTCAACATTTGGACCGGGAGGGTCTGCTTTCCTTTCACCGAACTCGCCAGCATCACCCCGCCAACTGGAGGACCGATGCCTGACGCCGGACGGGCAACCACGCCTGATCGAGCACGCTCGACCGACCGCAGACGCCGCTGCGCGTGGTCGCTGTACAGCCCGCTGATGACCGCGTATCACGACCTGGAGTGGGGCGTGCCCTGCCACGACGATCTCACCCTGTTCGAGTTCCTGGTCCTGGACGGCATGCAGGCCGGCCTGAGCTGGGACATCATCCTGCGCAAGCGGGAGGGGTTTCGGCGCGCCTTCGATCGATTTGATCCCAAGAAAGTGGCGCGCTACACGCAGGATGACGTGCGCCGCCTGCTGGGGGATCCGGGCATCGTGCGGAACCGTATGAAGATTATCGCCGCGATCGAGAACGCGAAGGCCTTCCTGGCAGTACAGCGGGAGTTCGGCTCGTTCGACCGCTACATCTGGCAATTCGTGGACGGCCGGCCCGTCCGCAATCGCCGGCGACGCATGTCGGATATCCCTGCCACGTCATCGCTCGCCGGACGCGTGAGCAAGGACCTGCGGAGGCGCGGCTTCCGCTTCGTCGGCCCGACCATCGTGTACGCCTTTCTGCAGGCGGCAGGGCTGGTGAACGATCACACCGTGGAATGCTTCAGACACCGCGAGGTGTCGCGCAAGCTCAGCAGGTCCGCGACGCGTTCGAGGAAGCGCTGATCCGCGGGGCCGACGGCGTCGAGAGCGCCGTCTTCACGCCAGCGTTCAGCTTTCGAACCACAACATCTGCGGCCGGAGGTTGCGCGAAATGCCCAGTTGCGAGGCCATCAGGCTCGTCCAGCCGACCACGCCCTCGACCAGCGCCAGCGCTTCTCCCTCGGCCGCCTCACGGGACACGGATGGCCGATCCAATGTGGCCAGGAGATGCGCCAGCCGCCGGCAGATGACGTCCACGTCTTCCAACAGGTCCCGTCCGACGCGCAGTCCCGCCGCGGTGACGGCGCGGGTGCGGCGCGTGCCCAATAGCCGGCGCTGCGAGACGGCCCAATCGCCGAGATCGTCAAGCGTGTAGCGCGCCTGAGAGGGACCGCGCTCCACCGCCACCGTGACACATGTCTGGCACGCACGCCACACCTGATGGACGATGGCCGCGAGGAACCGGCGGTCGTCCGGCGTCAACGGATTGCGCGCAGGCGGCACCGGCTATCCTCCGAGATCCTTGGCATATGTAATGGTGAACCCATCCCAGGTGCGCCTTCCCTGGGCGATTGTCCGCTTACCCAACAGGATGTTGTAGCGGATGACGGCGGGTTTCATCACGCTCATGATCGACCCGGTCGCCAGCTCGGCCTCTCCCCGTAGTTGTTCGCGGTTGCGCGCGCTCGTGTGCGCGGCGCGATACAGGACCGCATCCCACGCGATATCAATCTCATGCCCGCTTGAACTGACCCGCACCCAGCGCACCGTCCCCTCGCCGAGCACGTTTTGCGCCAGGTTTTTGGCGATGACTTCGGCCCGCGGCGGGTCCTGCGCGAAAGCCTGCCCGGTTCCGACCAGGACCAGGGATGCGACGCACAGCGCAGTGACGACCACCATCGCGCTCACATCTTCCCCGCCTCCCCGCAACTCTCCTGTGCGCGGGTGCGAACCGATATTTTGACAGATCGGCGGAATCTCGACAGGGGCGGCCCGCACACCCCGTGAACCTCTCCAGAGAATCCTCATGGCGTCCCATCCCGAGATCGAGCCGCTGTCGGCCATCCTCACCAACACGATTGCCGATGAGGTGGTGACCCTGGGCGAACTGATAGATCGCCTCGCGCAGCGCGGCTTCGGCGTGGTCATGATCGTCCTCGCCTTGCCGACCATGTTCCCTCTGCTCCCGCCGGGGTCGGCGGCAGCGATCGGATTGGTGTACATCCTGTTGTCAGTGCAGATGCTGATCGGCCTGGACAAACCGTGGCTGCCCCAGCGCGCACGGAGGGTTCGGCTGAGCGCGCGCGTGGTGACGGCGCTGCGGCAGCGCGGCGTGCCGTTCCTGCGGCGGATCGAGCGGTGGTCCCGTCCGCGGCCGCTGCTGCTCGACGACCGCATTATCACCCGGGCCGTGGCGCTGGCGGTGCTCGTGCTCGGCACAATCCTGTTCTTTCCATTGCCCTTCCTCAACACGGTTCCGGCGCTCGCGGTCCTCATCCTGGGGATCGGGCTCCTCAACCGCGACGCGGTGTTCCTCCTGATCGGCTCCCTGATGACAGTCGGCGTCCTGCTCGTCATCAGATTCGGGCTGGGCACGTTGATCGCGCTCTTCAACCACCTGCTCGGCCGATAAGCATGCCTGACCGCCTGCGGTGGGGGATTCTCGGTGCGGCGTCCATCGCCATCCGGCGGCTGATCCCTGCGATCGCGCGATCGCAGACCGGCGCGCTCGCCGCCATCGCCAGCCGCGATGAGAAGAAGGCGGCGCAGTTCAGCCGCCAGTTCGGCATCCCGCGCGCATACGGGTCCTACGAAGCGCTGCTCGACGACCCCGGGGTGGATGCCGTCTACATCCCGCTCCCCAATAGCCTGCATCGGCCGTGGACCGAACGCGCCGCAGCCGCCCGCAAGCACGTGCTGTGCGAGAAGCCGCTCGGCGTGAATGCGGCGGAGGCGGCGGCGATGGTAGCGAGCTGCGAGGAGGCCGGCGTCGTCTTGCAGGAGGCGTTTATGTACCGCTTCCATCCGCAGATCGAACGCCTGCAGCAGTTGCTCCGCGAGGGCGCCGCTGGCCCGCTCTGGCTCGTCCGCGCCGCATTCAGCTTCGGCGTGATGGGGCCCAACGTTCGCCTCGAGGCCGAGCTCGGCGGCGGCGGGCTCCTGGATGTGGGCTGCTACTGCGTCAACATCAGCCGCCTGGTGCTGGGGGAGCCGAACACCGCGTTTGCGTCCGCGGTGTATGAACGCGGAGTGGACGTGCGTCTGGCAGGGGCCCTGTGCTTTGCGGAGGAGCGGATGGCGCTGGTTGACTGCGGTCTCCGCACGCCGTATCGCCAGGAGTGCGAGATTGTCGGAGCGGACGGGAGCATCACCCTCCCGCGGCCTTTCCAACCGGAAGAAGATCCGGCGGTGCTGCTGGTCCGCCGCCGGCGGGGCGAGCAGGAAGAGCGCATCGAGGTGCCGGGCACGAACCAGTACGTGCGGATGATCGACCATTTTGCCGCCATCGTGCGGGGTGCTCCGCCGCGTTATCCGGCCCAGGACGCCGTTGCCACCATGCGGGTTCTCGATGCGCTGGCCCGGTCGGCTCGGGTGCGCGAGCCGGTGGATGTGACGTCGCGATGAAGGCGGGAAAGATCGATAATATAGGACGCAGGATCTCGTAAGGCGGAGGCATCAGCGATGGCCGATCTGGCGCAGCAGAAGTGCGTGGCATGCAAGGGTGGGGAACCGCCGTTGAGCGATGCGGAGATCGCGCAGTTGCTGCCGCAGGTCCCTGAATGGCGGGTGGTGGAGCGCGACGGCATCAAACGATTGGAGCGGGTCTTCAAGTTCGACGATTTCACGCAGGCGCTGCAGTTTACGAACCGTGTGGGAGAAATTGCGGAGCAGGAGGGCCACCATCCCGCCATCTTGACGGAATGGGGCAAGGTCGCCGTGACGTGGTGGACGCACAAGATCCGCGGCCTGCACCGCAACGACTTCATCATGGCGGCGAAGACGGACCGGCTCTATGCGCCGGCGAGGGCTGAGCGGCGCTAGAACAGATTTCGGACCAGAAGATTCAGCGCACTGGCGAGCACCAGGAGCAGGACCGCCTTCCGGAACGTCTCCGCGCTCAGCCGGTCCTGAACCCAAAATCCCAGCTGCATCCCAATCAGCGCGGGGATGCAGGTCAGTCCCGCATAGATCAGGAGCGTGTCCGTGTAGAGGCCCAAGCGGTAATAGCTCAAGGCCTGCGTGATGCCCCCGAGCAGGAACGACGCCGTGAGCCAGTAGACGAAGATCCGCTTCTCCACCTGCAGCGAGTGGATGTAGGCCGCGATGAGCGGAGCGAAGATGCCGGTGGTGCCGCCCATCACTCCTGAGATCACGCCGACCGTCGGTCCCGCGTAGACCTGCGCGCGCGAGGAGATCGCCGGCACCAGGTTCAGCAGGCTCATCAGCCCAAAGACGAGCGCCGTTCCGCCGACCGCAAGCGCCACCCACCGCGGATCGAGCCGGCCGAGGAGCTGGGCTCCCGCCACCGTCCCGGCGATCACGCCAAGCAGCAGGCTGCCGAACCGCCGCAGGTCCGCAAGCGTTCCCCCACCCCGCAGCAGGATGGCAAAGTTGGTCACGATGACGGGGATGGCGATGAGCAGGACCGCGTTGCGCGCGCCGATCAGGTTTGCGGCGACCGGCACAGAGATCAGGGGAAACCCAAACCCGAGCGCGCTCTTCACCGCCGAAGCGAAGGCCACGACGAGCAGGATCGCGGCGAACGCGCCGTTCAGACCGAGCTCGAGCTCCACGTCAGCGCAGAGGGATCTCCGTAAACGGCGTCGTGCACGGCGTGCCGCCTGCGAGGTAGAACCGGCCGGCGGTGAGATCCTCCAGCACGGAGACCACGCTCTCCACCCGCTCCTCCTCCGGCAGATGAGGATTCGGATGCCGGCAGACCGAGTCCGGATGGCCGTCGTGGTCGCGCAGCAACTCCATCAGCGCGGGGGCATCGAGCGAGCGCCGGGCGGCGCCGTCGGCGAGCATCCGGTGCATGCGCGCGGCGCGCTGATAAGTGGAGGTCTTCTCCTCTGCGAGCGGCTGCCAGACGCTGAGGCGCTGCGGGTCCACGAAGTGGTTGGCGTGGGCGAGCACACCGCCCTCCGCCGCAATCGAGCACGTGGCTTCGGGGGCGGCTTCGATGTTCACCACCTCCGCGCTGCCGTTCGTTTGCCCGATCAGGAAGTTCGCCGAGCACGAGCGCAGCTCGTCGGTCACCACGCGCACCGCGTCGCGCAGCGTCCGCGAGTGTAAAATCCGCCATGTCCGGACGTGGAACGGGGTGTAGAGCCGCGACCAGTCGTCGCGGTTGCTGAGCAGGCCGTTGATCACGAGGCCCAATCCCAGTGAATTCATGCCGATCTTCCCGCCCACGATCCCGGCCTCGGTGAACGCCGCCATGGCGAAGCCGTCGGGGTTCGCCACGCGCAGCACGATGCCGCGCACCTCCGGGAACCAGTCCCAGTTCTGCCCGAGGTAGAGGTGCCCGTCCGCCGAGACGTCAGGCGTCACGGCGAACGCGGTGCAGCCTCCGGCCGGGATGCCGTGGCGCGCGGTCTGCGCGGCGGCCTCACGCCTTCCATGGCCCGGGCATACGCGGGTTCCAAACGCTCGATGACGGTATGGTACATCCGGCCACGCTCGCGCGTCTGCGCGAGCGTGAGCTTCGCCTCGCGCTGAAAGCGATCATAGTAGATCCGGAGGTTCTGGGTGATACCGTCACCGGCGGCGCGGCCGTGCGCGACACCGTCGGCGTACGGATCGCCGGGAAGGTCAACGATGGGGAGGGCGGACATGGATGGTTGCTTTCGGGCCTCCACCTCTGAACTCATGCCCGCTCCACCCGGATGAAGTCGATCCAGGCCGGCTGGCGCACAAATCCGAGCTTGGTGTTGATCGCGAGCATCGGGGCATTGCGGCTGCTGTTGAACGTGCGGATCTCGCGATACCCGTGCTCCCGCGCGTAGTCAACGGTGTGCAGCTTCAGGGCCGTCGCGATGCCGCGGCCGCGGAACTCGGGCAGCACGGCGGTGAGCTGCTGCCGTAGGGCGCGTGGATCGGCATCTGTACGCTTCAATGCACTCTCTCCGACGTAGAGGTCGCCGCAGCGGGCCAGGAAGTACCCGTCCAGCAGGACCCGGGGATGACGGACGTCGTCTCGCAGCCACAGCTCGTAGGCCAGAGGTGTAGGGAGGTCGGGATCGTCCTGCGGCTCGCTGATGTCCATCGCCGTGTGGGCCTGGTAGATCGCGGGGAGGCAGTGTGGAACCCGCTCCAACTCGTCCTGGAGCGTCGTGATGACCACCCCCGCGTCTGCGGCCCGTTGTGTGTATTGTGCGAACTGCCGCGGATCAGCCGCCTCAACCGGGAGGCGGGACTCAAACGCCCGCGCGTATTCCTCGAACCCGAACCGACGGAGAAAGGCGGTCGAGTGGCTGTAGTCTTCCCGAGCCCACGAGATGACCCGCGTCGCCCCTCGTTCCCCGAGCCGTCCCAACAGATGGCGCATCAGGCGGGTGCCGATTCCCTGCCGGTGCCGGCTCGAGTGTACGGCCACGTAGACGTGATACTTGTCGGGATGGAATGACCGCGGCACGTGGCGATAGGACCCGTACGCGACTACGCGTCCCGCCTCGTCTTCAGCGGCAACCCACTCCCGGGCCCAACGGGACGTATCGAAGTGTTGATATTTATCACGGGATTCTTCCGCCGATCGCGGGGTGTCCGGGAAATTCGCGATCTCGATCTGCGTGATCGCGTCGAAGTCATCCTCGCGCAACGCCCGGATGCGAATCTGCTCGGCAATGTGAGGCATGCTTATCCCCCCTGATACTCCTTCGCGAACGTGAGCCACGCCGGCTGGCGGACGAACCCGAACTTGATGTTGATCGCCAGCATCGGCGCGTTGTTGATCTCGTTCCAGGTCCGGATCTCCCGGATCCCGTGATCGCGCGCGTACTCGGCCGTCTTCACCTTTAACGCTGTGGCGATGTGGCGGCCGCGGAACTGGCGCCGCACGCCGGTGAGCCCCTGGTTCAGCCAGTCGCCGACCTTGGGCTTGAACAGGCTGCTCAGCCCGGCGTACTCCCCATCGACCACGGCGAGGAAAAACGCGTCGTTGATCGACCACGGGGCGTCGGCCACGTACTCCTTCCACATCTTGAAATCCACGGGCGTGTGGACATCGTCGGGCGGATGCGGGACGTCCGCAGAGATCTCCATGTCCATCGTGTGGATGCGCCTGAGGCTCCCCGGATCCTTCGCCCGCTCCACACCCAGCGTCGTGATGGTGACCCCACTGCGGAGCGCCCCGTCCACCGCCGGCTCAAAGGCGCCGAAGTCGAAACGACTCACATCGAGACGCGACTCCCAGGCCCGCATCACCTCGCGAAAGCCGCGGGCACGGGCGAACGCGAGCCCATCGGGCATCTTCTCCCAGATCTGGGTCTTGACGGAGATCGCCTGGTGAGCCCGCAACCGCTCCTCCAGATGCGCCCAGAGCCCGGTTCCAATCCCCTGACGCCGGGTGCCCGGATGGACGCGGACGTCCACAATGAACTTTCGCGGGTGGAACGCCCAGGGGACGTGCCAGAGCTCGCCATAGCCACGAATGGTGTCCTCGCGGGACCCGACCGCGACATATCGCTCGTTCACAAACTTCTTATCGAAGTGCTCGTCATCGTACCGGAACTCTTCGACTGTTGTCGGCCGGTCGGGCAGGACGGCGTTACGGATGGCTACGATCGCTTCGTAGTCGCGATCCTCGAACGGCCGGATTGAGATGCCGGTGCGAACCTGCTGTGTCTCCATCGTGTCTCCCTCCATCGTGTGCTGTCGCAAAGTAAGAGGCGCAGAGCTCGGTGCGAACCCTGCGCCTCGGGTGCGTCGACGAGACCAGGAGACCTAGGAAGCAGACCCTCCCTCATCACGATGACGCCCAAGAACACAGAGCCGGTCCAGCACTGGACCGGAACCGCGCTCGACGATGCTGAGGTGGATGCTCATCATGGACGTCACCTGCACTTCAAAAACCTCACAGAAAGTAACACAATGCGGACTTGAAGTCAATCTAGTTCAGCAGTTCGAGCTCCGCCAATCGAATCCGCATCGCCTGATGGGAGACGCGGAACTCGCGGGCGAGATCGCCGATCACCGTGCGCACCGCCTGGGCTCGTTCGTCGGCGCCCAGCGCGCGCAGAATGATTCCCTGCTCTCGCTCGAACGCGCGCCGGACCGCCGCCGCCGGCATCAAGAGCTCCGCCGCAAACGCGCGCGCGTCCCGCTCCTGCCCTATGCGCGCCGGCTCGGTCATCGTGCGCGGGCGGCCGGGGTCCTCGCTTGCGACCAGCGCGCTGTGACCCAGCACGGCGTGCGCGAGCTCTTCTGCCACGGCCCACCGCCGTTCAACGTCGCTGCGAAACGGGTAGTCACGATTCAGCACGAGGACCCGGTGGGCCTGATCGCCCTCCATGCCGCCGCGCTGCTCGCGGGGGAGCGTGCGCCAGCGCACGGGGTAGCCGAGTTGCTCGGCCAGCGCCTCCACGTCGATGGGGATGTCCGATCTGAACGTCTCGAGCAGCTCCCGGGCCTGCGCTGTCGCTCTCGGCCGGCCTACCGCTAGCCGGCCCTCACGCGCCGCGCCGAATCCGAGTGAGGAGATGGCCGCCTCTTCCTCAGGCGAGAATGGGCGGCCGCCGCTCTCCAGCTGGAAGAGCCCGCATTCCGGACACGACCACGCGATCGGCGGCTCGCATTCACTCGCGAAGCGAGGGCTCATCTCGGACCGACAGACGGGGCATGCACGCATGGGCGGTAGTCATTCTTTACTTCTTTGGCAGGGAGCCATCCTGCCGAACGGGTTGTGGGATTGAGGTGGGGCTGAGCTCGCTAGACGACCGGGGCCCGCAGCAGCCGCAGCCGCGCATCGCGCGCGGCTGCGCGGACATCGGGAAACGGCAGCCCTTCCAGCTGCATGAGGACTTCCGCCGCCTGGAGGATGATGCGCTGAAGATCGCCTTCTTCCGACTGGCTCTCCCGCGTGAGGTGCGCCCAGTCCGCGCCGCGCATCCATGCCACCACGGCGTCCGCGCGGCGGTCCGCGGGAGACGGAATCCGGCGCCGGGAGACGGGGTCCCACTCCGGCTCGAACTGCAGGGCGACCTCCTCGGGTTTCAGCGCCTGCTGGCGTTCGATGCCGGCGAGTTCTTTCGCCAGTCGGGCGAGCGTGCGGAGACCGGCCTCGCCACCGCGCCGTGGGGCGCGTTCGGTTGCCAGCGCTCCGCCAACCGCCGCCCACGCCGCCGTCGAGGCGCCGATCAAACTCCGCCGCACCGCTTCGGCCAGCATCAGCATCCTCGGGTGCCGCAGCTCCGCCGCCCACTGCCCGTCCATGGTCAGACGGAACTCCGGATCGAGGTAGCCCAGTTGGCGGAGGACGGCGGCCCGGCGGCCGAACTCGTCCAGGAGCGCACCTTCTACCGCATGCAGGGCCTGCCGCAGGGACGATCGACGGTACTCACGGGCGCGCAGCGCTTCAATCGTCTCGAGGCATTTCCGCTCGACCGGGCAGGTGGCGCAGGGCCAGGTCGCCACCTCGACCTGCTGCGCCGTGATCTCTTCCGGGGAGGCGTGCACTTTGCGCTTCTGCATCCGGGTCAACCGGTCGCGCATACGCTCGTACCGGCCGCGCGTCAGCAGCCGGTCGTCGCATGGCCGCTCGGTGAGCTCGTCCGGCGGAATGGACATAATCGCCTGGCGCAGGCGCGCGACTTCTTCGCGCCGCTCGTACGCGGCAAGCGAGCGGTTCAGTTCGCGATGCGCTTCCTGCAGGGTGAGACGGCGGAGCAGGTTCAGGACCTGCACGTACCCCGGGGTGAACGACGAGGTCACCGGCTCCGGATCGGCGTCGATCAACGCCAGCCCTTCGCGCGCTTCCTCTCTCGTCGTCGCCGGCAGCACCACCACCCCGATGGTGTCCTTGCCGCGGCGGCCTGCTCGGCCGGCCATCTGGTGGAACTCGGTCGAAGTCAGCATCACGGGGCCCTCAGGGCTGTTGCGCACCAGCGTCGAGAGCGCCACCGTTCGCGCCGGGACGTCGAGGCCGCTGGCAAGGGTCGTCGTGGCGCACACGGCGCGGACCAGACCGCGGGCGAGGAGGTCTTCCACGGCGAGCCTCCACGCCGTCGTGTGGCCTGCGTGGTGGGGGGCGATGCCTGAGTCGACAACGGCATTGCGAAAGGCATGCTGGCGCAGGACCGGATAATCCCTCTCCCAGCGCGCCATCGCCGCGGCGCGGAGTTCGGGGCCGAATGCGCGGAGCGATGCGAGCTCCCGCGCCGCCTCGTCGCACTGCCTGCGTGCAGGGTAGAACAGGATCACCGGCAGCAGGCTGTAGTGCTCGAGGTCGCGCATCAGCGACGCCAGCCACCCCTGCGCGCGACCGCCCGGGGGAAGATGGCCGAGGGCGTCAGGCGGAATGAGGCGGCCCCGCCCGTCGGCGAGGATGTAGCGCAGCGGAACGGGGCGCAATTGCTCGACGATCACTTCAGGCCTGACCCCGCGCACATCGGTCAGCCAGGAGGCGACGACATCGGCGTTGGGAAAAGTGGCGGACAGCAGCAGGAGGCGGCTGCGCTTCGGAGCGAGCATGAGGATCTCTTCCCAGGCGGTCCCCCGCTCCGGATCGGAGATGTAATGCGCTTCGTCGAGGACGATGAGGTCGGGGGCGGTCGATGTTCCGTAGAGCGCGTTGCGCAGGATCTCCGTGGTGGCGACGACAATCGGGGCCTGCGCGTTGAGCTTCCGCTCTCCGGTCAGGAGACCCACGGCCTCGGTGCCGTAGAGTCCTCCAAAACGATGGAACTTCTGGTTGGACAGCGCCTTGAGCGGAGTGGTGTACCACGCTGTCCCGCCGCCGGCGAGCAGTTCGCCCATCGCCTGCTCGGCGATCCACGTCTTTCCGCTCCCGGTGGGGGCACAGACCAGCACGTCGCCGGTTCGCGCGGCGGCAAGGGCGGTTTCTTGAAACGCGGCGGGGACGAATGGCGCAGCCGGCGGGGTGCCGACGTCTTCAAGAATCGCGCGAAGCTTACCGGAAGTGGGACGTCGAATGGTCTGTCGGACAGCGAGTCTTGATCGAGCCATTGCGTCCTATGATAGCGTATGAGATGTTCGCGGCGCTAGCAAAGCTATGCGCTGCGGGAAGTTCACTATTGATGAATAAACCGAATCATAGTGAGGTCATTGTCCTTGGCCTCGGCGCCATGGGGAGCGCCGCCGCGTACCATCTGGCCCGGCGCGGCCGCCGTGTTGTGGGAATCGAGCAGTTCACGCCGGCGCACGACCGGGGCGCCTCGCATGGGCGCTCACGGATCATCCGCGAGGCATACTTCGAGCATCCAGATTATGTCCCGCTGATCCAGCGCGCGTACGAGCTGTGGGAGACGCTGCAGAAGGAAGGTGGATCGCGCCTTCTCCTCCCTACCGGCGGCCTGATGATCGGTCCGGAGGACGGTGTCCTCGTACAGGGTGCGTTGACAAGCGCGCGGATGCACGATCTGCGACATGACCTCCTCCGCAGCGCGGAGCTTCGCCGCCGCTTTGGCGCGCTCTCGGTCGACGATGATACGGTCGCCGTCTGGGAGCCGCGCGCGGGGGTGCTGTTCCCCGAGTCCTGCGTGCTGGCGCATCTCCGAGGGGCAACGCGGAGCGGGGCAGTGCTCAAGATGGAGGAGCGGGTGCTGTCCTGGGAAGCAGAAGGAGGATCCGTCCAAGTCCATACAGACAAGGACCAGTACGCCGCAGATCACTTAATCATCACAGCAGGTCCTTGGGCAGGCGGCGCACTTACACATCTCGGCCTGCCGCTCCAGGTTGAACGCAACGTCATGTACTGGTTCCAGCCGGCGGATGCCGCTCTGTTTGCGCCCGATCGTCTGCCGGTGTACATCTATGAGTACCGTCGCGGGGCGTTCATCTACGGCTTTCCACAGGTCGGCCGAGACGGCGCCAAGGTCGCCCACCACCACAGCGGCGAGCTCTGCGCGCCGGAGACCATCCGCCGCGATGTCTCGCCTGAGGAAGTGACCCGCATGCGCGATATCCTGACGCACACCCTGCCCGGCCTCAACGGGGAGCTGCTCCACACCGCCACCTGCATGTACACCAATACACCGGATGGACACTTCATTATCGACCGTCACCCCAGCCATGCGAATGTGACGATCGCTTGTGGCTTCTCCGGCCACGGCTTCAAGTTTGCCTCCGTGGTGGGTGAGATTCTCGCGGAGCTGGCACTGTACGGGCACACCCGGCATCCGATCGAGTTGTTTCAGATGAACCGCTTCGGAGCCCGGGCGTAAGCGCGCGCAATCTGCTATAATAACGGTAGTGACTCCTGCCCGCCGAACCCCGCGGCGGGATCCTGTCCTCCAGTACCACATCCAGTCTGATTTTGCCGCGGGTCTCGCTCTCTCACAGATCGCCGAAAAGCATGCGCTTCCGGAGCATACGGTCGCGCAGGCCCTAAGGCGTGACCGCGACCCTCAGGCGCTTCCCGATCCCTTCAGTCTCGCGCAACGCGCCCGGAACGGCCGTGACGCCGCGCTGCTCTATTGGGTGGGGTATGTTGCGTCGTGCGGATCGGTCTACGATGGAGCGATACCGACCGTGGTCCTCGACGTCGATCCGCGCGATCGCGGGCACGTCGAGACCGTTCTCGAGGACCTCTGCGGCGGGCGGCTGGGCCATGAATACTGCAGCAGCACCACGCGCGGCCTGCAAGTCTACATCCGCGATCGTGACCTCGGCCGGCTGCTTGTACGATGGGGGCTCCCCGGCGACGACCGGTCGGCGGGCAGCGTGCCCATTGCGCTCATCCCGACATCGCTACTCTCCCATTTCGTGCGAGGGTGCCTCGAAGGCGCCCGCCGTACTCCGCCCTTCGGGATGCGCACGACGCCGGTTTCCCCGGCATCCGTCGGCAAAGTGGTCTTCACGGGTCCAGAGAGCTTCATCGCCGCGCTACGCGAGGCGATGGAGCCCACAGTGCTTGGCACGGGAACATTCCGCCGCCCAACCCGTAACGGGGAGGCGACTCTGGTCTACGAGGGACGCGCAGCGCTACGCGTCATGCGATTCGCATATCGAGACGCCGCACGGTCGATCCCACGCGCCGATCGTTTGCGGCGGGCCCTGCAGACATCAGGGCACCGGGCCAGACGGGGGTAAAAGGGCTTTACGAAAGGAGTCGGATCATGCCAAGCAAGCGGCTGTACGTCGGCAATCTTGCCTATGAAGTGAGCGAACAGGATCTGCGCACCCTGTTCGAACCGTACGGGCCCATTACGGACGTCCAGTTGATCGGCGGCCGCGGATTCGGATTCGTCGAGGTTCCCGAGGAACGCGCCGCGGATGCGATCAACACTCTGAACGGCACGACCCAATGGGGCCGGGGGGTCGTGGTGAGCGAGGCCCGCCCGCGTCAGGAATCATCCGGCGGCGAGCGCCGCGGCGGTGGTGGCAACAGCGGGTTCCGCCGCGATAGTGCCGGCGGTGGTGGCGGCGCGGCGCGCCGGGGCGGAGGGCGTCCGGGCGGGCGCGGCCGTCACGGCGGCGGCAGTAGCGGCGGGCGCGGTGGGCGCCGCGAGGGCTTTCAGCGCTTCTAATCCGTAGTCGTTTGACGCGCACGCCAGGGTTTGATATACTGACGACGTCGTCATAGATGCGTTCTGCGGGGGATGCCATCTGGACTGAGGCATCCCCCGCGTGTGTGTCGCAAGCCTTCTTTGGGCGGATTGTGCTTGGCGAGACACGCGCAGATGCCGGCACAACCGTTTGGCTCCCACGCGGAGCCGGGTCCGCTCACGCGGACCACAAAGGAGGCATTTGTTATATGCAGGCAACACAAGAAGCCGTCACGTTCGGCGGCCTGGTCCTTCGCTCGGAGACCCTCCGAGCCATCCATACGATGGGGTGGCAACAACCCACCCCCATTCAAGCGCAGGTCATCCCCGTAATGCTGGAAGGCCGGGACCTCGTCGGTCAGGCCCAGACAGGCTCGGGAAAGACCGGAGCCTTTGGTATCCCCCTCATCGAGCGGATCGACCCACAGACGCGTGATCTACAGGCCCTGGTACTGGTTCCCACGCGGGAATTGGCGCTCCAGGTGTCCGATGAAGTCCGCGCCCTGGGCCGCGGGCGGGGGATCAAAGTCGTCACCCTCTTCGGCGGCCAGGCGATTGAGCGGCAGTTTGCCGACCTGCGGCGCCATCCGCACATCGCGGTGGCCACGCCGGGTCGGCTGCTCGACCACATGCGGAGGAGCACCGTCTCGCTTGGGAAGGTGCGCACGGTCGTGCTCGACGAGGCCGACCGCATGCTGGACATGGGCTTCCTGCCCGATGTCACGCTGATCCTGAACGCGGTGCCGGGCCAGCGCCAGACGGCGCTGTTCTCGGCCACGATCCCGGCGGAGATCCGCACCATCGCCAACCGCCAGATGCAGAACCCAGTCTCGGTGCGTATCGCAGCACCCGCGCCCACGGTCGACACGGTGGAGCAGTTCTACGTTGAAGTCGCAGAGGAAGACAAGGTCAAGGCCCTGCGGCGGCTGCTCCAGGAAGAAGCGATCGAGAGCGCGCTGGTGTTCCGGCGCACCAAGCATCGGGCGGACCGCCTGGCGACGACGCTGGGACGGCATCACCGTGTGGGCGTGATCCACGGGGGGATGCGCCAGGGCGCGCGCCTGTCGGCGCTGCGGGCGTTCGTCGAGAGGCGGACGCCGATCCTGGTGGCCACCAACGTGGCTTCGCGAGGGCTTGACCTGCCCGAGGTCTCGCACGTCATCAACTTCGACGTGCCCGAGGACATGGAAACCTATATCCACCGCGTCGGCCGCACCGCCCGCATGGGTCGCCCGGGAACGGCGATCACCCTGGTCGGGCAGCACGACACGGCGATGCTCGACGAGCTGCGGCGCAAGCTCGGTCCGTCGTTCAAGCGCCACCGCCTGAACATCTACGCTCGGTAACCCGCCCGGACGTCATCGCGGCAGCGCAGCGGCGAAGCAATCCCCTACAATAAGGGAAGCTGGGGATTGCTTCGCTCTTCCATGCCGGAGGCCGGATGCGCATCGTCTCGCTGTTGCCCAGCGCCACGGAGATCGTCTCCACCCTCGGGCTGACCGAATCGCTCGTGGGGATCTCCCACGACTGCGACTTTCCTCCCGAAATTCGAACCAGGCCCATCCTGAGTGAAGCCATTGTGACCACCGATCTTCCGAGCGGGGTCATCGAGACACAGATCCGCGGCCAGGTGCATCGAGGCAAAAGCGTCTACCATCTGGACGAAGCGCAACTCGCGCACTTGCGGCCCAACCTGATCCTCACGCAGGAGCTGTGCCAGGTCTGCGCGCCATCCTACACCCTCGTCAAACAGGCGGCGAAAGTGCTCGACGCCGAGACAAAGATCGCCTCGCTCGAGCCGCGGGGACTCGACGACATCCTCGACAACATCCTGCTGGTCGGCGACCTCACCGACACAGGTGAGAGAGCGCGCGCGGTGGTTCAAGAGTTGCGCAGGCGCATCGAGCACGTGCGCGATGTTGTCGGGCGCCTCCGCCCGACGGTAGTGTGTATTGAATGGCTTGACCCGATATACGTCGCTGGACACTGGATTCCGGAGATGGTCGAGATCGCCGGCGGGCGCGACGTGCTGGGCAAAGCGGGCGAGCCGTCCTTCCTGGTGGAGTGGAACGACGTGCTGGAGGCGGCGCCCGATGTCGTCGTCGTGATGCCCTGCGGATTCGACGTCCCCCGCACGCGGCAGGAAATCACCCTGCTGACGAATCGGCGAGAATGGAATCGGCTTCCCGCAGTGCGTGACGGCCGCGTCTATCTCACCGGCGCGACCGCGTACTTCAATCGGCCCGGGCCGCGAATCGTGACGGGATTAGAGATTCTTGCGCAGATCCTGCACCCCGATGCCTTCCAAGCCGCCACGCCCCTGGACGGATATACGCCTCTCTAACCGCGATCGCGTCGGCGCACCGACGCGATGACAACTAGTATTCGTCCCAGTTCTTCTTCTCGACGGTCCAGTCCGTGGGGCCAGACGGCCGCATGGAGAGATGCACCATCGCCGTCGTCTTGGTCGCGCCGTGCCAGTGCCAGATGCCGGCGGGGATCACCGCAATGTCTCCCGGCCGCACGGTGCGGCGCTCGCGCTCAGTAGCGACGATGCCTTCACCCTCGACGATATATAGCGCCTGATCAGTGGAGTGGACGTGGGGCACGGTGCGCCCGCCGGCCTCGAAGAAGACGCCGATCAGCTCCACCTTGCCCGGCTCTTCCGGCCGGACGAGATTCTGCGTCCGGACCCTCCCCGAGAAGTATTCAGGACGATCAGGAGATTGCGCCTTCGCGCGGTCCGGCCTTACGATAATCATCGCTCTGCCCCCCGGCCACGCGTGATGTCCTCTGCGCTGCGCCCGAGCAGGAGCCGCCCGAGCTTGCGGTGGCCGATCTTCAAATAGTGCGCGCGCCAGACCGCCACGACGTCTTCCCTGGTCCGGCAGGCCTCGAGCTCGCTCTTCACCTTCGCCAGGTACTCGCGCTCCTCTTCGGGCGAGGTGAACGCAGGCTCTCGCGTGGACATAGTGCTCACTATATTTGGCGTAGGGGGTGCAGTGTCCCTCACGAATATGAGCGGCCGTGAATTCGCGGACAGGTCCGCCTCCGCGTGAGGCGTTTACGCCCCGGGAGCGGGCCATCATCCGGGGCCTACGTACCCCCGGTCAGGTTCAGCGATTCTTGCACGCCCTTCCCTATAATCAGGAGAAGAAAGGCGAGACGCTGCGGTCGTTTCGCGAGGTCGTTCGGCGTGGCACGGCGCACTGTCTCGAGGCTGCGCTGGCGGCAGCGGTGATCCTCGAGCAGCACCGCTATCCGCCGCTGGTGCTGAGCTTTGACTCGCAGGACAATCTCGATCACGTGATCTTCGTGTTCCGCCACGGCAGGCGGTGGGGCTCGGTGGCCCGGTCCCGTGACGCCGGTCTGCACGGGCGCAAACCGGTCTTCCGCTCCATCCGGGACCTCGCGTGGAGCTACTTCGATCCCTACGTCGACATGACGGGACGCCTGAGCGGTTACCAACTGGTGGACCTCCGCGATCTCGGCGACTACGACTGGCGCTTCAATCGCAAAAATATGTGGAAAGTGGAGAAGTTCCTCATCGACATCCCGCACCGGAAGATGCCGTCCTCCGACGATCGCTACCGGCGTCTGCATGCCCGCTACACAGCGTACCGTAAGCGCGACCCCACCGGCCCCGTGGTGGAGATCTATCAGCGGCGCGATCGCTGGATGTAGCCCATGCCGGAACTGCCCGATGTCGAGACCGTTGCCGCTATGCTGCGGCGACGGGTGCGCGGGAAGCGCATCCGACGGGTGAGGCTCCTGACGCCATCCACAGTGCGCTCGCCCGATCCCGCCACGTTCACCCGTCTGCTGCGCGGGCGCCGCGTGCAACAGATAGTCCGGCGCGGCAAGTACCTGCTCATCGGCCTGGACGGGGGCCTCACGCTCGTTGCGCATCTGCGCATGACGGGCGACTTCGAGATCACAGACCCGAAGATGCCGATCCATCCGCACACGCGCGTCATCTTTGAGATCGACGGCCGCCACCTGCGGTTCACCGACCAGCGCCGCTTCGGGCACATGGACCTGCTCACACCACAGGGGTTGTCGCAATTTCCCGGCCTCAGCCGCATGGGGATCGAGCCGCTCGGTCCGCAGTTCACGCTCGCGAAGTTTCGCGAGATCGTCAGGGCCAGGCGCGGCACGGTCAAGGCGCTCCTGCTCCGGCAAGATCTGATCGCGGGGATCGGCAACATTTACGCCGACGAAATTCTGTGGCGCGCCCGCCTCCATCCCGCCCGTCGAATCGAGTCCCTCCGCCCTGATCGCCTGAAGCATCTCTACAGCACGATCCGGTCAGTCCTGCGAACCGCGGTCGCGGGCTTGTCCCGCTACGGCCGGCCGGTAGGCCGGTTTCTCGCCGCGCGGGAGCAGAACGGCCACTGCCCCAGGTGTGGTCGCTCCCTTGCCGTCGACCGCATCGCCGGTCGCACGACCTACTTCTGCCGGACCTGCCAGCGCTAGACCAAACCCGCCTCATCCACCGACCGTCTACGTGGACTGCAATAGGGGCAAGGGCGTGACCGGAGAGAGGTGCGGTTCATGCGGCTTTTCGCGGTTCTGGTCACCCTCGTGTACCTGACTACCCTGGCGGGGCTTCCTCCAGCCTTTACGGCTTCTGTGCCTCGCGAGCTGCAAGGTATCTACACTGAGCTCGACGCGCACATCACCCGCTTCGATGCCGTGGTGGGTTCCCGGTGGAATGGGCGAACGTCGCCTGTGGTCTTCAGCACGGAATTGCTGCCCGCGAACGGGCACGTTGGCGCGGGCCTCGTTCGCCCGCAGCAGATGGACGTCGTCAAACTCACGCTCGACCGGCTGCAGTCCCTGGGCGTCCGCGCGGTCACGGTCCAAATCAGCTTCCCGATGCTCTACCGACCGTTCTTCCGCAGCGACGAGGAGTACGCGGCTTACCTCAACTTCTACCGCCGTCTCGCCACCGAAGTCCGCTCCCGCGATCTGAAGCTCATCGCCAAGACGCAGGCGCTGTTCAGCAAAGGCGGATGGACCGACCTCGACGTGGCCCGATTCTATCGCGGGCTCACCCTCGACCAGTACGTTCAGGGGCGCGCGCAAGTCGCGCTGACAATCGCCAGAGAGCTGCGGCCGGATTTCCTTTCAGTGGTCATGGAGCCCGACACAGAGGCCGATCAGACCGGCCTGCCGATGAACACGCCGGCCAACAGCGTGCGCGTGGTGAGGGCAATATTGGCCCACCTCAAGGAGGCCGGCATCTCAGGCATCCAGGTCGGCGCGGGAACCGGCACGTGGCATCCCCAGTATGAAGCGTTCACGCGCGCCTACGCAGCGGCCGGTGTCGACTATATTGACCTGCACGTGTACCCTGTGAACCGCGACTTTCTCGACCGGGCGTTCACGATGGCGCGCATCGCCCGGCAGGCGGGCAAGCGGGTGGCGATGTCCGAGGCGTGGCTGTATAAGGCAGGATCGGTTGACCTGACAAAGGGCTTCAGCGCCGTGGATATCTTCGGCCGCGACGCGTTCAGTTTTTGGGAGCCGCTGGATCAGAAGTTTCTCGAGGTCATGGTCAGGTTTGCGCACGCGGAGAGACTGCTGTTCTTCTCGCCGTTCTGGACCAAGTACTTCCACGCCTACGTGGACTACGCAGCGGCGAAATCACTCAGTCCGGCGCAACTGGTGGCATTCTCCACGCAGGCCGCCGGGAAGGCGCTCGTCGCCGGGGAGTTCACAGAGACAGGCCTCACGTACAAATCATTGATCCCTGCTGGTCCCAGGTCAGGTGTGCCTCCTCTTGAGATGAAGGTCGTGGCCCCCGACGGCGGACGCGTGGCATGGTCGCACGAGCGCAATCTCATCGCCTTCGATCGGAACGGCCCCGGCGGCACCTTCGACACTTACACCATTCGTCCGGACGGCACGGAAGAAAGGTGCCTCACGTGCAATCAGCAGGGGCTGCCCCGCTCGCATCGCGGCAATCCCGCCTGGCATCCCTCGGGCGCGTACATCGTGTTCCAGTCGCACGATCCGCGCTTGCAGACGGGGCGCGGGCGGGTGGAGAGTTACCTGGGGACGCCGGGGATCGGGATCAACAACGACGTCTGGATCACGGCGGCCGACGGCTCCCGCGCCTGGCGGTTGACGCGGGTCCGTCCGGGCGAGGGCGTCCTGCACCCTCACTTCTCGCATGACGGACGGCACCTGCTCTGGAGCGAGATCGTGGACCCGAGCGTGCGGGGCATGGGGGGCCAGTGGGTGATCAGGCTCGCCGACTTCTCGATCGAGGCCGGCTCGCCCCGCCTGCAGAACGTGCGAACCCTCCGTCCGGGAAATCTCCAGCTCTACGAAACGCACGGGTTCTCTCCGGACGACCGTCGCATTCTCTTCTCGGCATCCCCACCGGGCGGAAACTACTACGATCTGGAAATCTACTCGTATGAACCGGCCTCGGGGACGCTCGTGCGACTGACCCGGAATGACGAGTGGGACGAGCACGCTCAGTTCACCGCAGATGGGCGGCACATCGTGTGGGCCAGCAGCGAGGCCATTGCGCAACGGAAGGACCCGCGGGACCTCCGTCTCGACTATTGGATGATGAATGCCGATGGCTTGGAGAAACGACGGTTGACGCGATTCAACGCGTCCGGATCCCCGGAATTTCGCCCGAATACGCTAGTAGCCGATTTCGAGTTCGGGCCGGATGGCAAAACGATCGTCGCCAAGATCGGCGCTGCGGGACGCGGCGAAACCGTCGTCCTGATCAGACTGTTCCATTAGCCGAGCCTTTGCCGCTTGCGTTGTGCTCCAGGCCATGTTACAGTGTGCGTCAATATCGCGTCGACGGGGAAACCCACCCCTGAGCGGGCCGCGGATGCGTCATCGCTAAGCGGTCGGAGCCCACCGATACGGGGCGCCGAGAGCCCACGATCAGACTTGAGCTCTGATGTGGGAAGCAAGGTGGTACCGCGGAAGCCCTTCCGTCCTTGAGACGGAGGGGCGTTGTCTTTTTCGGAGGTGGCATCGATGAGCGTCACAGGCGTCATCGGTTTCGTCGGCGCAGGCAATATGGCAGCCGCGATGATCCGCGGCCTGCTCAGCGAGCGCGTCGTCGAACCGGACCAACTCTGGGCCACGAATCGCAGCAACGATGTCCGGCTGCAGGGGCTGCGGGAGAGGTATGGCGTCTCGGTGACGCGGAGCAAGCGGGAACTGGTTGACGCGTCGTCGGTCCTGATCCTCGCGGTGAAGCCCAGGGACATGGGCGACGTCCTCGCCGAGCTGGCCGGACTTGTCAGCGGCCGCCTGGTCATCTCTGTCGCCGCGGGCATCCCGTTGCGGACACTGGAGTCCGCACTGGGAGATGCGGTAGTCATTCGTGCGATGCCGAATACCTCCGCGGCGGTGCAAGAGTCAGCCACCGCGCTTGCCGCTGGTGCGTCGGTCACCGATGCCCACCTCGCTATGGCAGAGACTATCTTTCGCGCCGTGGGCGACGTGATCACAGTCGATGAGGAACTGCTCGACGTCGTTACCGGCCTCTCGGGCAGCGGACCCGCCTACGTCTACAGGCTCATCGAAGCGATGATCCACGCCGGGACCGAGCTCGGACTGGAGGCGCCGCTGGCGCGCAGGCTGGCGATTCAGACGCTGGTGGGTGCGGCCCGGATGCTCGAGGAATCCAGCGAAGATCCGGGTGAGTTACGGCGCCGCGTCACGTCACCGGGCGGGACAACGATGGCAGGATTGCGGGCACTCGAGGATCGGGGTTTTGCGTCAGCAATCCGCGAGGCCATTGGCCGCGCGGCAATGCGCGCGCGAGAACTGGCAGATGAGTTCGGAGGTTAGAGCGCCGCCGGCTCCATGCCGGCTTTGCGGGCTTTGACCGTGACGCTGTACACCTGGCCTTTGCGTGCTTCCCCCGAACTCAACGTCTCCGTCTCCACAAACCCCGCCCTGGCAATTGCGGAGAGGTAATCAGCCACATCCAGCGCGCCGGCAACACACGCCGACCATGCCTCCGCGCTGTTCCGCACCGCGTCAGGCAGCGGCCCGTTGCTGACGATGTCTGAGACGACGAGGCGGCCGCCTGGTTTGAGAATGCGGTACGCCTCGCGGAAGGCGGCAGTCTTGTCGGGGACCAGGTTGATGACGCAGTTGCTGATCACGGCGTCGGCGCTGGCGTCAGGCAACGGGATGTACTCAATCTCCCCCAGCCGGAACTCTGCGTTCGGAATCGCGGTGCGCGCGGCGTTGTCGCGGGCCTTCCACACCATCTCAGGGGTCATGTCAATGCCGACCGCGCGCCCGGTGGGGCTCACCTGACGGGCGGCCAGCAGCACCTCGCGCCCCGCGCCCGATCCGAGGTCCACGACGATCTCGCCCGGCCGGAGCTGCGCGTGTTCCAGCGGGCTTCCGCATCCCAGTGAAGGACCCTCAAAGTGCTCCAGCGTCTCAGCGGCTGAAGGGGTGCAGCACGCGGCGTCCGGATCGGATGCGCCACAGCATCCCTGACCGGTCGCGCGGCCGGCGTAGTGCTCACGCACCTGCATTCGAATAGCATCTGGCGAGATCATCGCGAGCCTCCTAACCCATTTAGGTCATCGAACGCAACTCGGTCCGGACCGCGTTGAGGATAAGCCGCATCGCCTGCGCCGTCTCGCAGCATCCCTCACCGAACTCTTCAGAGACGAGGACATCAGGTGAAACCTCTTCGCGGGCGATGGCCTCAAACCCAAACTTGCGGAAGTAGTCAGCGGCGGTAGTGGTCAGCAGGTACACGTTGCGGATCCCCGCTGCGGCCGCGCGCTGCAGCGTTCTCTCCACCAGTTCGTGGGCAAGCCGGCGCCCCCGGTACTCCGGCTCCACGGCGACGGATCGGAGCAGGCCCGCCTGACCGTACGCTTCAAGGCCTGCGGTGCCTACGGCGCGCCCGTCGTCCTCGGCAACGTCGAATGCGCCCACGTGCGCAGCAACACCAGCTATCGGAAGCCCGGCCGCTGTGAGCATGCGCTCGATCAGCGGACGGTCGTGAGGTGTAGCGCGGCGATAGGTGATCATACCGCGGCCATCAGATCCTTGATCAGCCACTTCACCGCCTCTTTTCGGAGCGAGTAGTAGGCCCAGGTCCCCCGCCGCATGACCTCGACCAGCCCGGCCTCGCGGAGCACCCGCAGGTGATGCGAAATCGTCGGTTGCCCGACGTCAAACGCCTGCTGAATCTCGCACACGCATAGGGCATCATGCTGGGAAAGGAGTTTGAGGATCTTCAGGCGGGTCTCATCGCCGACGGCCTCGAACGCCCGCGCGGTGCGCTCGACCTCTGCCTCGTCGAACTTTGCGCGGACTACGGTCGCCATACAAGTGTCGTCGCAACAGCTCCGCTGAAGGCTCTCCGGCCTGGCTTCCATGGCAATCTCACCCGACCGCCACAGTAGCACACTATATCGACATCTGTCAATATATCATCACAAAAACACTTGCCCGGAAACGCCGGCCTGCGGCACTCCCGGGCAAAAGCGTTGAAGGTTTGGGGCTAAGTCAGATCTGGTCTTTGTCTTCGATCCCGCTGGTCGTCTCGCGGCCCCGTTCATACGCGTCCTTCATGCGGCGCGAGCCTTCTTCGTAGACCGTCCGACCGCGGCGTGCGATATCATCGGCCCTCTCACGCATCGTCTCGCGCACCCGACCTCCGAGATCCTCCGCGCTGATGCGGACACGAGTGCCAAGATCCTGCGCGCTGGTGCGAAGG
>JAIBHM010000092.1 GCA_020028535.1 Armatimonadota bacterium
CGTACTCGACGGCGGCGGTATCCGCTCGAGGCAGCTGATTCCCCCGCGGCGTGAGGCACACTGCGTCTTCGAGCACATCTATTTCGCCCGGCCGGATACCATTCTCGCGGGAGGCAACGTCCATCTCGCGCGCCGCCGCATGGGACGCATCCTGGCCCGCGACCATCCGGCGTCTGCCGATATCGTGGTTGCGGTGCCTGATTCGGGGACATCGGCCGCGATGGGGTTCGCCGAGGCCGCCGGAATCCCGTTCGAGGTCGGTCTCATCAAGAACCGCTACATCGGCCGCACATTCATCCAGCCCGACCAGGCCGCACGGGATCTCGGCGTGCGGATCAAGCTGAATCCGCTGCGCGAAGTCATCGGCGGGCGACGGGTCGTGCTCGTAGACGACTCCATCGTCCGGGGCACGACCAGCGGAAAAATCGTCTGGATGCTGCGTGCTGCCGGGGCGACGGAGGTCCACGTGCGCATCTCCTCGCCGCCGATCCGCTTTCCATGCTTCTACGGGATCGATACGAGCAGCCGGGGGCAACTCGTGGCGGCGTCGAATTCCGTGGAGGAGATCCGCCAGATGATCGGCGCTGATTCCCTCGGGTATCTCAGTCAGAGCGGACTGGTCGAAGCGCTGCAGCTCCCTCGCGAGCGTTTGTGCATGGCCTGTCTCGATGGACACTACCCCACCCGCGTCCCCGACGAAGCGCTGGCCGGCCGCCACGCGCTCGAGGGAGTCCGCGTTGGCTAGCAGTCCCCTGACCTACAACGACGCCGGTGTGAATCGCGTGGCCGCAGCCGCGGCCCTGGCCGGTGCACGCGAGCGCATCCGTGGAACCTTCACTCCCGGCGTGCTCGGCGACCTCGGACAGTTCGGCGGACTCTTCCACGTGGACGGGTACCGGGATCCCGTGCTCGTCTCCACCATCGACGGCGTCGGAACCAAAGTGCTGCTGGCACGGGAGGCAGGACGGCTGGACATCGCCGGCCACGATGCCATCGTGCACGGGGTGAACGACGTGGCCTCCCTCGGCGCCGCGCCGGTCTTTGCGCTCGACTACCTCGCCGCGTCGCGGCTCGACGGCCAGGCCGTCGCGACCCTCCTCGATGGGATGACCGCCGCGTGTCGGGAGGAGGGCGTCGCGCTGATCGGCGGCGAGACCGCCCAGATGCCGGGAGTGTACACTGAGCAGGGGATCGACGTGGCGGCGTGTGTGATCGGCGTCGCCGAGCGCGATGCGCTCTGCGACGGCGCGAAGATCAAACCGAAGGACGTGCTGATCGGCATGGCCTCCTCGGGGCTGCACACCAACGGGTTCTCGTTGGTGCGGGAGATCATGACACGGCGGCGGTGGACGCTCGACGCGGTGCCCGAAGAGCTCGGAATGCCACTTGGCCAACTGCTGCTCGCTCCGCACCGCTCGTACCGCCGGCCGTTGATGTCGCTCGCCAAGGCCCAGTGGCTCCGCGGCGCCGCGCACATCACGGGGGGCGGCATCCCCGGCAACATGGTGCGCATCCTCCCCCAGGGCTGTCGCGCGCTCATCAATGCGCGCACGTGGAAAGTTCCCCACCTCTTCACCGTGCTGGCACAGGCGGGGAAGGTCGAGCGTGAGGAAATGTTCGCCACGTTCAATATGGGCGTCGGGATGATCGCGGTCGTCCCGCGCGAGCGGGCAGGACTGGCGTCGGACATCTGCAAGGCCAACGGAGCGGACGCCTGGATCATCGGAGAGATCGTGCCGGGTGAAAGGGGCGTGGAGGTGCAGTGATTCGAATCGGGGTGCTGGCCTCGGGCACCGGGACGAACCTGCACGCTATCCTCGATGCCTGCGCGCGGGGAGAGATCTCCGGTCGCGTCGTCGTCGTGGTCAGCAACAACCCCAAGGCACGGGCGCTCGACCGCGCTCGCCGCGCGGGCATCCCGGCCGTCGCTATGCACCACCGCGCGTTCCCGGACCGGGACACGTTTGATGCCAAGCTCGCTGAGATCCTCAACTCGTACGAGGTGGATCTCGTGTGCATGACGGGTTTCATGCGCATCCTCGGGCCTTGGTTCGTCAACCAGTTCGCCGGCCGCATTATGAACATCCACCCGGCGCTGCTGCCGTCGTTCGGCGGGCTGGGCATGTACGGCGACCGGGTGCACAAAGCCGTCCTTGACAGCGGTTCGAAGTTCTCCGGCTGCACGGTGCATTTCGCCAACGAAGCCCCGGACGGCGGTCCCATCATCCTGCAGGCGGTTGTCCCGGTGCACGACACCGACACCATCGAGACGCTGGCCGCGCGTATCGCCCAGGAGGAGCACAAACTCTACCCGCAGGCGGTCCGTCTCTTTGGAGAAGGACGGCTGCAGATCGTTGGCCGGCGCGTCCGCGTCCTCCCTCAGGGGCCGCCCCGGGAAACGGTCGGCATCACAGAGATTTCAGAAGGGGAGGGGCAGCTCGGGTGACCGATACGCCCGCGAGGATTGCCGAGGCCGGACGAGCGGGGCCCGAATCTGCGATCAAGATCCGCCGCGCCCTGATCAGCGTGTGGGACAAATCCGGGGTGGTGGAGCTGGCTTCCGCGCTGGCGGCGCAGGGAGCCGAGGTCCTCAGCACCGGCGGAACGGCCCGGGCACTGCGCGAGGCCGAGTTGCGCGTGACGACGATCGAGTCCGTGACCGGTTACCCGGCGATCCTCGACGGCCGAGTGAAGACGCTGCATCCCGCGATCTTCGCCGCCATCATGTCGCGCGATGACGAAAGTCATCGCGCCCAGTTGGACGGAATGGGGGTCACTCCCATCGATCTCGTGGTGGTCAATCTTTATCCCTTTGAGCTCAAGGGAATCCACGCGCCGATGCCCGAGGCGGCCGAATTGATCGACATCGGGGGTGTGGCGCTGATCCGGGCCGCCGCGAAGAATTGGGAGCGTGTGGCGGTGGTGTGCGATCCGGCGCAGTACGCGCGGGTTCTCGAGGAGGTCCGGCGCGAAGGCGGACTCTCGGCGGATACACGGCGGAGGTTTGCCGCCGACGCGTTTGCCCGCACCGCGGCGTATGATGCGACCATCGCGGCATACTTCACCAGGCAGATGAGCGAGCCATTCCCGGAGCTGTTGACGCTCGCCTATCGCCGCGTGCAGCAGACCCGCTACGGTGAGAATCCTCATCAACGCGCAGCCTTCTATCGCGCCTACATCGGAAGCGGGGGTCTGGCCGATGCGCGCCAACTCAGCGGGAAAGAGCTTTCCTTTAATAACCTCGTAGATTTGGATACGGCGTGGGGGCTCGTGGGCGAATTCCCCGGTCCTGCGGCCGCGATCATCAAGCACGCCACGCCCTGCGGCGCCGCGACGGCGCAGACGATTGACCAGGCCTATGATGCCGCCCTGGCCTGCGATCCCGTGTCCGCGTTCGGCGGCGTGGTGGCGTTGAACCGTCCGGTTGACATGTCGACGGCCTCCGCGATTGCCGGAGTGTTCACGGAGGCCGTCATTGCTCCTGGATTTACTCCCGAAGCACGCGCCGTCCTGAACAAGAAAACAAGCCTTCGGCTGCTCGAGGCGGCGCCCCCGGATTCCAGGTCCGCGTTCGAGATCAAGAGCGTGCTGGGTGGCGCGCTCGTCCAAGATCGGGATACCGCCGATGCGAACGACGCGTCACTAACCGTCGCCACGCCGCGCTCACCCACCGCATCCGAGCTGGCCGACCTGCGCTTTGCCTGGACCGTGGCCAAGTGGGTGAAGTCCAACGCCATCGTGTTGGCGCGCAGCGGCGCGACCGTGGGCATCGGCGCGGGGCAGCCGAACCGGGTGGGAGCCGTTGAGATCGCCGTGAAGGTGGCGGGAGGGCGGGCCCGGGGGGCGGTGATGGCATCGGACGCCTTCTTCCCATTTCGCGACGCGCTCGACGCCGCGGCACAGGCGGGCATCCGTGCCGTCATCCAGCCGGGGGGATCGGTGCGCGACGCCGATGTGATCGCGGCCGCCACCGAGCACGGTATGGCGATGATCCTCACCGGCGTCCGTCACTTTCGCCACTAGCCCGCACCTCTCGTTTGGGCTTCGGTCGTTCCTCGCGCTACCTCTGTGGGAAAACCTAGGGATGAGGCCTGTCGCATGAATGTGCGGGGTATCACAGGATTGCAGCGATCACGCGCACTGCGTAACAGATGCAGTGTCGGTAGATTGAGGACAAATGGCAGTCAGCACCGGATGGCTCGGACACCAGGACATACCACAGCCGGCACGTGTGCGGCGCGAATACCCGCGCCGGAATGCCGACTGGCTCGACTGCCTGCTGGCCATCTGGATTGCCGAAGCGATGCTTGATGTCCCCCCGTTGAGCCGCGAGGAGGAGGCCGCTTGAGCCTCCGCGAAAGCTGTAACGCCCGGTAGGCGCCCCTAAGCAATCCGAATAGTTTCGCGCAGTCTTCAGTCGCGGCCTGACGCCGCTGCAGCGCCTTCCGGGCGGTAAGAGGGGCGACGTGACCATCAAGCCTCGCGCGCACGTCATTCCGCTATTCTGCGCAGTTGACGCGGCCCGGCCGCGTCGTTTCGTTTTTGAGGGGGTGATCGGATGAAGCATGCCATCAGCGTCAAGGTGAATGGCGCGACCTACCGTCGTGACGTAGAGCCCCGCCTGCTCCTCGTGCACTACCTGCGCGAGGCGCTCGGGCTCACCGGCACGCACATCGGGTGTGACACCACCAACTGCGGCGCCTGCACGGTCCTGATGAACGGGCTCGCCGTGAAGTCGTGCACGGTGCTGGCGGTGCAGGCCGACGGCGCCGATATCGTCACGGTCGAGGGGCTGGCCCAGAACGGCAAGCTGCACCCGATCCAGGAGGGGTTCTGGGAAGAGCACGGGCTCCAGTGCGGGTTCTGCACCCCCGGGATGATGCTCACCGCCGTGCAGATTCTGGAGCGCACGCCCGATCCGAGCGACGAGGAGATCCGCCATGGCCTGGACGGCAACCTCTGCCGGTGCACGGGCTACCAGCACATCGTCAACTCGGTCAGGTACGCGGCGCGGAAGATGAAGGAAGAATCCCTTCCGGCGATCCCCCAGCCCGCCGCGGCGGCGGAGAGCGGGACAGGGAAGGAGGGGCGATGAGATGGCTGTGACCAAGCTGTTTGGAGCCAGAATCAAGCGCCGGGAAGATCCGCGTCTCATCGCGGGCAAGGCGTCATACACCGATGACATCAAGCTCGCCGGGCTGCTCCACGCAGTCATCGTGCGGAGTCCTCACGCGCATGCGCGCATTACCCGCATCGACGTGGCATCGGCCAGACAGACCCCGGGCGTCGTGGCGGTATTTACGGGCGCGGACCTTACCGGAAAGGTGGGTCCGTTGCCGTGTGCCTGGCTGATCCCCAACTCGGAGCTGAAAACGCCGGCGCATCCGGCCATCGCGGTCGATCGCGTGCGATACGTCGGTGACGCCGTGGCCGTCGTGGTTGCCGATGATCGCTACAGCGCGCGCGACGGCGCAGAGCTGGTACAGGTCGAGTATGAACCCCTGCCGGTCGTCACCGATGCCGAGCAGGCGGTGCGGCCGGGTGCCCCGCTTCTCCACGACGAGGTCCCCGACAACGTCACATTCCGGTGGAAGCTATCGGGCGGCGACGCCGGCGCGGCGTTTGGTCAGGCCGCCAGAGTGATCAAGCAGCGGTTCGTGAATCAGCGGTTGATTGCGAATCCAATTGAAACACGCGCCGCCGTTGCCCAGTACCGGGCGGACACAGGAGAACTGACGCTGTGGGTCACCTCCCAGAACCCGCACATCCACCGGGTCATTCTCTCAGGCGTGCTCGGGATCCCGGAGCACAAGTTCCGGGTGATCTCGCCCGAGGTCGGCGGTGGGTTTGGCAGTAAGATCTTCGTGTACCCTGACGAGGCGATTGCGGCATTCTGCGCGCGGGAGCTGGGCCGGCCGGTCAAATGGGTGGAAGACCGCCGGGAGAACTACCTGGTCACCGCGCACGGCCGCGACCACATCACCGAAGTGGAGCTCGCGGTGCAGCAGGATGGCACGCTGCTCGGCCTGCGGGGCCGCACGTACGCGAACCTCGGGGCCTATGTGTCGACGGCGGCTCCCGGCATTCCGACCATCCTCCATGGGCTCATGCTCTCAGGATGCTATCGGTTACCCGCGGTGGATTATGAAGTGGTCGGCGTCCTCACCAATACCACCCCGGTCGACGCCTATCGCGGTGCCGGTCGGCCCGAGGCCACGTTCATCGTCGAGCGGTTAATGGATCTCGCTGCGGCGGAATTGGGGATCGATCCCATCGAGATCCGCCGCCGGAACTTCATCCGCCCAGACCAGTTCCCATTCACCACGTGCACGGGGCTCAGCTACGACAGCGGCGACTACGAGCAGGCGCTGCAGATGGCCATGCAGATGGTTGACTACCCCGCCTGGCGCGCGCGGCAGCGCGGTCCGACTGAGGGGAAGTACATCGGGATCGGCGCCAGCACATACGTCGAGATCTGCGGGCTGGGGCCCTCGCCGGTCGCCGGCGCGGTCGGGTTCCAGGGCGGGCTGTGGGGAAGCGCCGTCATCCGCGTACATCCCACCGGCAAAGTGAACGTGTTCATGGGCGAGAAGCCGCACGGCCAGGGCGAAGAGACGACGTTCGCGCAGATCGTGGCGGACGAGCTCGGCGTCCCGATCGACGACATACAGGTCGTCCATGGAGACACGGCGGTCACGCCGATGGGGTGGGGCACCTACGGGAGCCGGACGACCGCCGTCGGGGGCGGCGCTACCACGGTAGCCGCGCGCAAGATCGTCGACAAGGCGCAGAAGATCGCGGCGCACATGCTCGAAGCTGCGGAGCGCGACATCCGTTTCGAGAGTGGTCGATTCTTCGTGGACGGCGCGCCCGGACGCGCCAAGACGTTCCAGGAAGTCGCGCTGCAGGCGTATCTGGCCTGGAGCCTGCCCACCGGAATGGAGCCCGGCCTGGAGGCGTCGGCGTTCTACGATCCGCCGAATTTCACGTATCCGTTCGGCACGCATCTGTGCGCAGTCGAAGTGGACGCCGAGACCGGCGGTGTGGAGATCAAGCAGTACGTGGCGGTGGATGACTGCGGCAAAGCGATCAATCCGCTCATCGTGGATGGCCAGGTCCATGGCGGAATCACGCAGGGGCTGGCGCAGGCACTCTATGAAGCCGCCGTCTATGACGAGCAAGGGCAATTGCTGAGCGGGTCGATGATGGACTACGTGGTCCCGAAAGCCTCTCAGGTCCCGCTGTACGCGACCGCGCGGACCGAGACGCCTTCTGGGGGAGACCGGCACGATCGCCTCGACTGCGGCGGTCGCCAATGCGGTCATGGACGCGCTACGGCCCTTCGGGATCCGCCACCTGGACATGCCGTTGACGGCCGGCCGCATCTGGCAGGCGATCCAGGATGCTCGGCAGACGAAGAGAGGTGCGAAGCCATGATCCCAGCTCAATTCGAGTATCATGCGCCCACGTCGGTGCCGGAGGCCCTGCGTCTGCTGGCTTCGCTGCCGGACGCGAAACTGCTGGCCGGAGGACACAGCCTGCTGCCGATGATGAAGCTCCGCCTGGTCAGTCCTCCCCACGTGATCGACCTGGGACGGATTCAAGGTCTGCGTGAGATCAGAGACACCGGGTCGGCACTCACCATCGGCGCGCTCACCACCCACTGGATGATCGAGTCCTCTCCGGTGGTGAAGTCGAAGGTTCCGGTGCTGGCGGAGGCGGCAAGCCGGATCGGCGACATCCAGGTGCGCAACCTCGGCACGATTGGCGGGAGCCTGGCCCATTCCGATCCTGCGGCCGACTATCCTGCCGCGGCGCTGGCGCTGGAATGCGAGCTCATCGCCGAAAGCCCGAAGGGACGTCGCACGATTCGCGCGGGCGACTTCTTCACCGGCATCTTCAGCACCGCGCTGCGGCCTGATGAGATCCTGGTCGAGGTGCGAGTGCCGGTGCCTCCGCCGCGGACGGGATCCGTGTATTTGAAGTTCGCCCATCCCGCATCGGGATTCGCGGTGGTGGGAGTCGCTGCGGTTGTGACGCTCGATGGCCGCGGGGTATGCCAGCAGGCGAAGGTCGGCATCACCGGCGTTGGTCCCACCGGCTACCGGGCGCGGACGACGGAAGCGCTGCTCGCCGGCAAGACGCTGACCGATGAGACGATCGAGGCTGCGGCACAGAGGGCGGATGAGGGAGTTGACGCCAACCAGGATCTCTTCGCCACCGCCGAGTATCGGCTGCACCTCGCGCGCGTATACACGAAACGCGCGATCAAGGCCGCAAAGGAGCGTGTCAAGGCCTAGACATGAGCATCCCACGGAAGCCTGAAGGATACTCTACGGTTTCGCCCTACCTGATCGTCGTCGGCGCCCAGCGTGTGATCGACTTCCTCAAGAAGGCGTTGGACGCCACCGAGCTCCGTCGTCACGGTCTGCCCGACGGCTCGGTGATGCACGCGGAGGTGCGCATCGGCGACACGGTCGTGATGCTTGGGGACGCGGGGGGCGACTGGCCGGCGGTTCCTGCGCACCTGCACGTCTACGTAGACGACGTTGACGCGACCTACCGCCGGGCGCTCGCGGCCGGCGGCGTCTCGGTCCAGGAGCCGACGCGGAGAGAGGGCGAACCGGACAGGCGCGGCGGCGTGAAGGACCCTGCCGGCAACACCTGGTGGATCGCAACGCAGGTCGGATAACGCGCCACGCCAAAACTTACCTGCTGCTGATGTAAAGCAGCGACGCGATCAGTGCACCTGCTGCGGTGGCCGCGAGGTTCACGGCATCGTTATTCAGCCACCGTACCCGGCCTTCCAGTGTGGCTCCCAGCAGGCTGTCAATAAGCATCGCTCCCATCGCGGCAATCCAGACGACATCATGAGAAGTTCCGAAGACTAACTGACCGAGCCGCGCGATCAGACTTGCGCCTGCAGCGCCCACTGCCGTACCCAGTAGCGTCACTCCGCCGGAGGTCCCCGCCTGCACGCGTCGCCACGTCGTGATCAATCGCGGCGGAGACGGACTCAGCAGGCCTACTTCAGTCGCCCAGGTATCGGCCGTGGCCGCGGCGATCGCGCCGGCGAACGCGGTGATGACTTCGGGCGATGGTGCGATTGCGAACCACACCGCGAGGATCGCGGCGACGAGACCGTTCGCGATGACCTGGCCCGCCGTTCGCCCCCCGCGATGTTCGGGGTGCCGTTTTCGTTCTGCATGCCAGCGTGTAAGCGCGCTGCTCGTCGCAAAAAACGTCACGAGCAGCAGTCCGCCCCGCCATCCACCGAATCCGAAGACGACAGTCCCCACTACGAAGGCCGCAATAGCGCCGCTCCGTGTGAGTGATCCGAACAACAAACCTCTTGACATTATTGGGTCACGCATGGCGTAAACGGTGAGCGCAATTCTCTTCAAGGGTTGACAAGGTCAGCCCTCGTTGCTAAGGTAGTGTTTGCCTATGGACGGGGTCGCATCCCGTCGTTGAACCTTGAAAACTGCATAGCGGTAAGGGAGCCGTTTTGCACACCAACCTCTGACGGATGTCTCCCCGGCGGGTCCGCAAGGATCTGGCGGGGTGTTGTTTCGTTAGAGGATGAGGTTCCTCGGAATAGCCTTTGAGAAGATTCCGACGGAGAGTTTGATCCTGGCTCAGGACGAACGCTGGCGGTGTGCCTCAAACATGCAAGTCGAGCGTGGGTTGGCTGGTCCGCAAGGATCGGTTCAACTCTAGCGGCGAACGGGTGAGTAACACGTGGGCAATCTGCCCTGAAGACGGGGACAACCTCGGGAAACCGGGGCTAATACCCGATACCCTCACCGGGTGGCATCATCTGGTGTGGAAAGGTCGCAAGACGCTTCAGGATGAGCCCGCGGCGTATCAGCTAGTTGGTGGGGTAACGGCCTACCAAGGCTAAGACGCGTAGCTGGCCTGAGAGGGTGGTCAGCCACACTGGGACTGAGACACGGCCCAGACTCCTACGGGAGGCAGCAGTTGGGAATTTTGGGCAATGGGCGCAAGCGGGTCGTAAACCCCTGTCAGGAGGGAAGAAGCCCCGCAAGGGGTGACGGTACCTCCAGAGGAAGCCCCGGCTAACTACGTGCCAGCAGCCGCGGTAAGACGTAGGGGGCGAGCGTTGTCCGGATTTACTGGGCGTAAAGGTCCGGATTTACTGGGCGTAAAGCGCGTGTAGGCGGCCTGCTAAGTGGCGTGTGAAAGCTCACCGCTCAACGGTGAGAGGCCGCGCCATACTGGTGGGCTTGAGGGTGGCAGAGGGTGATGGAATTCCCGGTGTAGCGGTGAAATGCGTAGATATCGGGAGGAACGCCAGTGGCGAAGGCGGTCACCTGGGCCA
>JAIBHM010000266.1 GCA_020028535.1 Armatimonadota bacterium
CGCGCATCCCTGGCACCCGCCACTCATGGCGACAAAGAGGTTTCTGTCCCTCACGTCGACAATGGAAATCTGCCCGCCGTGGGCCGCGATGGAACGGTTGACTTGTCGGTCCAAGAGTTCCTGAACAACCGCACGAACCTCGGCGTCGGTGCGCCCCCCCGCACCTGCGGTGCGAGGGGCCTCGAGTATGGCCGGCACCCCTGTGACGAGCTGCGCACGGATGACCGTTCCGATCCCCGGTTTGAGTGCGGACCACGAGGCGCCTGAGTCCTTCCCGACCGTCACGACGTTCTCGGCAACGAGCACATGGGCGACGCCGGGAAACGCGAACAACCGCTCGGCGAGGGGCGAACCAGCGGCCAATTCTTTGGCGGGGAAAAAGAAGGGACCGCCCGGATGCACCGTCCGGCTTACGGTGAACTTGCACGTGTCGGGATCGGCGACGGAGGTCTCGGCGCGGATCGTGATCGTCGCGTCGACAGGCAGGACATCAGACATCTTCCACGACCTTGGCTGCGTCGCGCTCAGCGAGGGCCCGCAGGTGCTTGGCAGGTGCTTGAACGAGTAGATCCCGGTACTGTGGCCGTCGTTCCAGCCGAAAGTGATGGCGTAATTGCCTCCGCTGGTGATCGTGCGTGGGGCCACGTCCGGCAGCACGCTCTTTGGATCGAGGAGCGGCCGTCCGCTCATTTCCTCGACGCAGCGGGCGCACGGGCATGCCAGTCGAAGGTCCCGGACGTCGAAGTCGTCACGGTGCCCGTCCTCCCAGAGCACAGACAACGTGCGCGCATCTCGCCGGCGGAAACCGACGGGGGTGGTCTGGGAACCCGTCGGCCGGACAGCGCTCTCTACCCAGGCCGGCTCACCCTCGTTGGTTTCCCAGGTCCACGCGAACGGCTTCAGCACCGTTGTTGGGAGTCCCTGGAGTCGGCCAGCGAGTTCCGTGGCGATAGCGAGGTAGGCCTGGGCTGCGAAGGAGGTCGGCTTCTCGAGCACGATCGGACGCCCTTCGTCCCCGCCCGTGACGATGTCGGCGTCGAGAGGAATCGCACCCAGGAACGGGACGCCGAGCTGCCGACTGAGCCGCTCGCCGCCGCCGCGGCGGAAGACGTCCGTGCCCTTTCCACAGTGAGGGCACGTGAAGGTGCTCATATTCTCGATGATACCGAGGATGGAGACATGCACGGTCTCGAACATTCGCAGCCCGCGGCGGGCGATCTTGAGGCTCACATCCTGCGGCGTCGTCACGATGACCGCGCCGGACAGAGGAACGCTCTGGGCCAACGTCAGTTGCGTGTCGCCGGTCCCGGGCGGGAGGTCGATAATCAAATAGTCCAGGTGTCCCCACTGCACAGAGCCGATGAACATTTGTAGGTACTTGCTCACCATCGGCCCGCGCAAGATGGCCGGCTCGTCGTCCCCGGTGAGCATGCCCATCGATATCGCCTTCAGGCCGTGCCGGTCCGCGGGGATGATCTTCTGGTCCCCGGCCAGCGCGGGCGGCTGGCCGGTGGAAAGTCCCAGCATCACGGGGATGCTCGGGCCTAGGACGTCCGCGTCAACGAGCCCGATGCGACCGCCGAGTTGCTGGAGCGCGAACGCGAGATTCACGCTGACGGTGGACTTCCCCACGCCGCCCTTGCCGCTGCCCACCGCGATGACGTGCCTGATTCCTGGCAGCTTTTCAGGACCGGCGGAAGGCTGCTGGGACGACGCGTTTGGCGCGTGGTCGTGGTCGTGGTGTGGACCGGTGGTCTGCATGCCTCAAGCTTCCTTTCCTTCTGGCCGCGCGATGCGGTCGTTCCTACATCTCGACCTCGATGTCGCTTTCCGTCACGCGGACGCCGTAGCGCGCGACGGCTTGCTATGCCGGCGGACCAACGACCTCCTCTGTCCGAACGTCGAACCTCGCGCCGTGCCAGGGGCAGGTCACTTCGTGGCCCGAGATCTCTCCGTCGGCCAAGGGGCCGCCCCTATGCGTGTACGTGTTGTCGAGCGCGAAGAACGTGCCGTCGACATTGAACAAGGCGATCCGCTTGCCCTGGACATCGACCAGTCGCGCTTGACCGGGCTCGATTTCGTTTGTCTTCGCTACCTTCACAAAGTCAGCCAAGGATCGACAGCCCGCGAAGGAGCCGCGACAGACCGTCTCAGCGCTTCGTGAGAGCGTGCCGGTCAGATCACCGCTCGACCCACTCGGCAAAGCGGGGAGGGACTTCGTTCCACACGATCATCGCCCGCAGTACGCGGTCATCACGGAGGAGTTCACGCGCGCCGGCGCGCGCTTCCTCTAAGGTGGCGTACCGCACAGACGTCAACGCCGAATCGATCGTGCCTTGCCGCATGATTCCGTGCAGCTTATACATGCGCCGCCTGCAACCCAGCGTCACCGGTTCGTAGAAAGCCGAGCATCCGAATCAGGCGCTGCACCTGCCTTCCTGGATCTCGGGGTGGAACTCCGTCTCCTCGGCCAGATTCACGTAGTCCTGCGGCTCCGCCGATTCGGAATAATACGTCACCGTACTTATGAAATTGAGCACTTAGTCAACGCCGCGCGTCATCGAAGGCATCGCGCCACTTCGGACCAAGGACCAAGAACGAAGGACTGAAGGACTACGCCTGCGCCGGCTGCGCGGTAGGGGCGCAGAACCTATCGAACGCCTCCGTGAGGATGCGCGCGATCGTCTCGGCAGTCTGGTTCTCAATCTGATGCCGCTCCAGCATGTACAGCAGCTGGCCGTCGCGGAGGATCGCGATGGAAGGTGACGAAGGCAGGTGCGCGGCGCAGTAGCTGCGCACCCGCTCGGTGGCTTCGATGTCGGCACCGGCGAAGACGGTCGCCACGACGTCCGGC
>JAIBHM010000093.1 GCA_020028535.1 Armatimonadota bacterium
GCTTGCCGAGGAGATCCGGCGGCGCATCAACGACGAGACCGGCCTCACCGCCTCCATCGGCATCGGGCCGAACAAACTGCTGGCGAAGATTGCCTCGGGGCTGCGCAAGCCCGACGCGGTCACGGAGATTACGGCCGACGGATCGGCGGAGACGCTGCGAGATCTTCCTTCGATCGTCCTCTGGGGCATCGGGCCCAAGACCGCGGCCCGGCTCGAAGAGTCTCTGCGCGTGCGTACCATCGGCGATCTGTGCGCGATCTCTCTGGAGTCACTGCAGGAGCTGCTGGGCCCGCGCCACGGCGAGTACCTCTATCGCATCTGTCGGGGCCGGGACGACAGCCCCGTGATCACAGAGTGGGAACCCAAGTCGTTGAGCCGAGAGACCACCTACCAGCAGGACACGCGCCGGCGGGAGACGATCGTAGGAACGTTGACCTCACTGTCCGGAGAAGTCGCAGCGGACCTGCGCCAGGAAGGATACGTCGGCCGCACCGTCACGGTGAAGATCCGCTACCATAATTTCAAGACACACACGCGAGCCCTGACCTTGCCGGAATCCACCGGTGACCACCAGCGCATCCTGCAGACAGCCGTGGCGCTGCTCGACCGCTTCACGATGGACCGGCCGGTCCGTCTCGTCGGGGTGCGGGTGTCGGGCCTGACCAGGCCGCCGGAGGGAGAACCGCAGACGGCGCCCCCAGCGGGCGAAAGCGCAGACGGTCGACCAGATGCGAGGGATGGTGAGTCATGGAACGACTGAAGGTCTCCACCGGAACCAAGTGGGAACCGATCGTCGGGTATTCGCGAGCCGTGCGCGTGGGGCAGCTGGTCTTTGTCTCAGGGACCACCGCGACGGACGAGCGCGGAGAGATTGTCGGACGTGGAGATGCCTACGCGCAGGCGAAGCAGACGCTCGCCAACATTGCGCGGGCGCTCGACCGCGCCGGGGCCCGCCTCGACGACGTCGTCCGTACACGCATCTTCGTGACCAGGATCGACGATTGGGAACAGATCGGCAAGGCCCACGGCGAAGTGTTTGCCCGCATCCGCCCGGCCACGTCGATGGTCGAGGTCAGGCGCCTCATCCTGCCTGAAATGCTCGTGGAGATCGAGGCCGACGCGGTCGTCTCGGATCGCGCATAGCCTTCGCTACGAGACGTTCTTCGCCGCGGCAGCGACTTCTTCGTAGTTGGGCTCAATCACCGGATTATCGGTCACCCACTTGTAGCGGACTACGCCGTCGCGGTCCAGGACGAAGACTGAGCGCTTGGCCACGCCGGGGAGCTGCCCGCCGCCGAAGTTCGGGTCTTCGATGCCGAACGCCTTGACCGCCCGGCGGTTGAAGTCGCTGAGCAGGGTGAAGTTGAGCTTGTTCGCGTCGGCAAACGCTTTCTGGGCGTAGGGGCTGTCAACGCTGATCGCGATCACCTGCGCGTTCAGCGAATTGAAGCGCGCCAGCGAATCGCGGAAATTGCACAATTCCTTGGTGCAGACGCCCGTGAAGGCACCCGGGAAGAACAACAAGACCGTGGGCTTGCCGCGAAACTCCGAAAGGGGAACGGCCTTGCGGTCCTGATTCACCACCATAACGTCCGGGGCGGACTGGCCTACCTCAACTGCCATTGGGATCACCTCCACTCATACCTGCGGCATCGAAATTATAGCACGGCAGGAGGGAGTTCCCTCCACGCGAACACAACCCCGGATCGTCCTGATCCGTCCTGATGTCACCCGCATGAAGATCATCCGGTACACTCCCGACCGCATCGTGGAGGATCCTCCTGAGGCGCTGCCGGACATCATGGCGCGGCCTGAGGGCGCGGTGTGGGTGGACATGACGGGGCCATCGGAAGACGACGTACGCGCGATGCGCGACATCTTTCATTTCCATCCCCTGGCCGTCGAAGACACCATGAAGCAGGCGCAGCGCCCGAAACTGGAGGAGTATGAAGGGTACTTCTTCATGACGCTGCACGCCATGCGACCGCCCGGGCAGCAGCGCCAGCCGGTCGGCCTCCAGGAAGTCGACCTGTTCTTCACCGCGCGCTACGTCGTGACCGTGCATCCGCATCCCGTCGCCGCGCTGGACGAAGCGCGGGCGCGTCTGACGAAGGCCTCCTCAGCGCTGCGCACACACACCGACTTCCTCCTCTACACGATTGTGGACGCCGCGGTGGACACCTACTTCCCGGTGATCGATCGCATCGATCAGGCCCTGGACCGCACCGAGGACCAGATCTTCAAGCGGCCCAGCCAGCAGGCGCTGGACACCCTCTTCACGCTGAAGCGCAGCCTGCTGCAGATGCGGCGGGTGGCGGCGCCGCTGCGCGACATCTTCAACTCCCTCACGCGCCGTGATCTGGCGCTGGTGCGGCACGAGACCCTGGTGTATTTCCGCGACGTCTACGATCATCTGCTGCGGATCACGGACATGATCGATACGCACCGGGACCTGCTCACCGGCGCGGTCGAGATCTACCTCTCATCGATCAGCAACCGTCTCAACGAGGTGATGAAGGTCCTCACGGTGATCACGGCCATCTTCGCGCCGCTTGCCGTGATCACGGGATTCTACGGCATGAACTTCGAGCGAACGTTCCCACCGTTCGAGTGGACGTATGGCATCGTCCCCGTCATCATCGTCATGGTCGCGGTCGTGGCGGGCATGCTCTACGTCTTCGGCCGCCGGGGCTGGCTGTCAAGATGACCTATCCCGCCTTCGGCTTCGTGACCCCGCGCAACATGGCGCTGCTGATGGATCTGTACGAGCTGGTCATGGCCGACAGCTACCTGCGCGAGGACATGAACGAGCCGGCCACGTTCGACCTGTTCGTGCGTACACTGCCGCCGCGGAGGTCGTTCCTGGTGAGCGCGGGGTTGGAGGCGGCGCTCCATTATCTCGAGCACTTCCACGTGGACGACGAGATGATCGCGTACCTGCGGGGGCTGGGGCAGTTCAGCGATGCCTTCCTCGACTACCTGCGCCGCTTCCGGTTCACCGGCGAGGTGTGGGCGATTCCCGAAGGCGAGATCTTCTTCCCGCCCGAGCCGGTGCTGGAGGTGATCGGGCCGCGCATCGAGGCCCAGATCGTGGAGACGTTTCTCCTGAACGCCGTGAACTACCAGGTGATGGTGGCCAGCAAGGGCGCCCGGGTCGTGCTGGCCGCGCGCGAGAGGGGGGTGGTGGATTTCTCGCCGCGGCGGGACCACGGCGCCGACGCCGCGATGAAAGCGGCGCGCGCATCGTACATCGCGGGCTGCGTGGGCACCAGCAACGTCCTGGCCGGGATGGAGTACGGCATCCCCGTCTACGGCACGATGGCCCACTCGTACATCATGTCGTTCCCCGACGAGCTCAGCGCCTTCCGCGCCTTCGCCCGCGACTACCCCACCAACGCCATCCTGCTCATCGACACGTACGACACGATCCAGGGGGCCCGGCACGCCGTCATCGTCGCGCAGGAGATGGCCGCGCGTGGAGAGCAGCTCCGCGGGGTGCGCATCGACAGCGGGGATCTCGCCCCCGTGAGCCGGCAGGTGCGCGAGATCTTCGACAGCGCGGGCCTGCCCGACGTCCAGATTCTCCTCAGCGGCGATCTCGATGAATATCGCATCGCTGAGGTGCTGGCGCGGGGTGCCGCGGCGAATGCCTTCGGCGTGGGCACCGCGTTGGGCACTTCCGAGGACGCGCCGACAATGGGCGGCGTGTACAAGATTGTCGAGGACCGGCACGGGCCGAAGATCAAGCTCTCCACGGGCAAGGCGACGTTGCCGGGGCGCAAACAGGTGTGGCGGCGGCAGACGTCAGGCGGACCGCGCGACACCATCGCGCTCGAGCATGAGGCCGCGCCCCGCGGTTGTGAACCGCTGCTCGTGAACGTGATGGCGCAGGGCCGGGCGGTGCGTCCGGAATCGCTGCAGGAGATGCGCGCGCGCTGCCGTGCTCGCCTGGGGGCGCTGCCGCAAGCGTTCACCGACCTGCAGACGGTCCCGCCGTCGCCGGTAGGTCTCAGCCGCGAGCTCGAAGCGTTGCAGGGGGCGATGTTCCAGAAAAACGAAACGCGGCGACGACCGTGACGGCCGCCGCCGCATCTCGTGCAGTGACGATCGTTACTTCTTCTTCTTCTTGGCCGCCTTCTTCTTTGCCACTTCGAATTTCCCCCCTTCGCGCTTTCGCGCTGTGTGATCGCGCACCGGGGGAGTTCACCCGGAACCCGCGCGCCGGCGCACTTACCGTGCACCGTACCACACGTCGGAGAGCGTTAGACGTGCGTTGTGCAATTGGATGCGACATCGATTTGAGATTTTCCTGCTTCGTCCAAAAAAAGTTTCCGGCGCGATGATGGATGAGGTGACCATTCGTGCGATCATGGCGCTGCCGGAGTTGCGGCAGATCGAAAGACTGCAGCGCGACGTGTGGGGCATGCCCGATCGCGACGTGGTGCCGTCCCATCAACTTCTCGCGGCGAGCGGCGCCGGTGGCGTCGTGCTCGGCGCATTCGATCCGTCGGGTGATCTCATCGGCTTCTGCTACGGGTTCATTGGACTGCGCGACGGACGCCCGCTGTTCTACTCGCACATGGCCGCAGTCGTCGAAGCGCATCGCGGCAAGGACATCGGCTTTCGGCTGAAGCGGGCGCAGCGCGAGGAGGCGGTGGCGCGCGGACTCGACTGGATGGTGTGGACCTACGATCCGCTCCAGGCCGCCAACGCGTACCTCAACATGCACAAACTCGGGGCGCGGGCGTCGCGCTACTACGTGAACTATTACGGCGAGATGGAGGACGAGCTCAACCGCGGGATCCCCAGCGACCGCCTGGAAGTAGACTGGTGGCTGCGCGATCCGCGCGTGGCGGCGCTGATGCGCGGTGAACGTTCCGCGGCGCCGTCGGGTGCGGCTGTGGCGCGCATCGAGATCCCGGCGGATCTCGGCGAGTTGCGGCGCACGGATCCGGCGCGGCTGCGGCAGTCGCGGCAGCGCACAAGGGAGGCTTTCCTGGAGTTGTTTGGGCGGGGATACGAGGCGGTCGATTTCGTGGACGGCGCATATATCCTGAGGCCCAAGGAGCCCGAGCCGCGATGAGAATCGAACGGGCGGAGCTACGAGCAGTCGAGCTCCCGTTAGTCTTCCCGTTTGAGACGAGCTTCGGCCGGGAAGACATCAAGGCCGGCATCCTGGTCAGGCTCTTTGCGAGCGGGCTGGAGGGCTGGGGGGAGGCGCCGGTCTCCCGGGCCCCCCTATATAATGAGGAAACTGTCGGGACCGCCTGGCACGTTCTGGAGGAGTTTATCCTCCCCCGCCTGCTTGGCCGGGAGCTCTCTCACCCCCAGGAGTTTCCCCCGTTGGTCCGCCACCTCCGCCGGCACCACATGGCCAAAGCGGGCGTCGAAGCAGCCCTCTGGGACCTGCATGCTCAGGCAAACCGGCTCCCGCTGGCGCAGGCGCTCGGCGGAACGCGGGACTGGATCGAGGTGGGGGTCAGTCTGGGCATCGAGCCAAGTATCGACGGGTTGCTGCAGCGCGTCGAGGCATTCCTGAAGCGCGGCTACCGACGGATCAAGGTCAAGATCAAGCCGGGCTGGGACGTCCAGGTCGTCCGGCGGATCCGCCAGGTCTTCGGTTCCATCCGGCTTCAGGTTGATGCGAACTCCGCCTACACGCTGGAACAGGCGCAGGTGCTGCGGGACCTGGACGATTACGACCTGCTGCTGATCGAGCAGCCGCTGGGCGAAGACGACATCGTCGATCACGCGGCCCTCCAGGCACAATTGCGCACCTCCATCTGCCTGGATGAATCGATCGTCACTCCCGACGATGCCAGGAAGGCCATCGCGCTCGGATCGTGCCGCATCATCAACATCAAGGCCGCGAGACTCGGCGGCCTCACCGCCGCCGTCGCCACTCACGACCTGTGCCGCGACGCGGGCATCACGGTCTGGTGCGGCGGGCTGCTCGAGACCGGCATCGGCCGCGCTGCCAACATCGCGCTCGCCTCACTCCCGAACTTCACGTTGCCGGCCGACCTCTCGGCGAGCGATCGCTATTTCCACGAGGACGTGATTGAGCCGGCTGTCACGCTCAATAATGATGGGACCGTCACGGTCCCCCAGTCGCCCGGTCTTGGATTTCAGGTGAGGGTGAAGCGTGTTGACGAGTGCACTGTCCGAAAAGCTGAGTTCAGACCACGCTAGCGCTTGCGGGGGGGTTGACACGCGAACCGACCATGCTATGATGACCCTAACGAATTAGGTAAATGAACGCGAGGCCGCGACGCCTCCGCACTGTGCGGAGGCGTCGTGTCATTTCAGGAGGTTAACAGGTATGGAACGCCATCGAGATCCACTGGAACTGTGGGTCGGAACCTGGACGCCCGACGAGCTCGCGAAGCGGGAGAGCCGCAAAGCGGAGGAGCGGAAGACGACGGAAGAGCCCTCCCCGGAAGCGGACGTCGGCAAGCGGGACTAGAGTTCCGGCCGGCCCAGAGGCCGGCCAGGTCACCTCTGCATCTGCTCGAGTTGTCGAAGTAACGCCCCCAGCCGCTCGATTTCCCGCGCGTAGCCGGTAAAGTCCCCCTGACGCAGCAGTTGCTGCGCCCGCTCAAAGCTTTCCCGCGCCTGCCGGATCAGATTACCCGGCACCCCGCCCGCAGGAGGAACCGCCCCAGGCGCCGCCCGTGGCGCGCGGCCAAGAAGTCGCGCCATCGCGGCGTCCAGACTTTCCTCCATGACGATGCGTGGGCCGCTGGCCACGATCACCCGCTTGAGTTCCGGCAGCTGGCTGCGCTCTGCCTGCAGAAAAAGCGGTTCCACGTACATCAACGTGTTTTCCATCGGAATCACGAGCAGGTTGCCGCGGATGACCCGCGAGCCTTCCTGGTTCCACAAGGTCAGCTGCTGACTGATCACCGGGTCCTGGTTGATGCGCGCCTCCACCTGCATCGGCCCGAAGGCCAGGCGGTCTTTGGGGAACCGGTAGACGACAAGCTCGCCGTAATTGGGCGCGTCGTTGCGTGCCGCCATCCAGGCGATCATATTGTCGCGGTTGGCCGGAGAGAACGGCAGGATCAGGATAAACTCGGGCCGATCCTCGGAACCCAGTCGCATCGTGACATAGTAGGGCTCCACCGGCACGGTCTCGTTCCCGAACACCTCGTTGGGAATCGCCCAGACGTCCTCCCGGTTGTAGAACACCCGCGGGTCGCGCATGTG
>JAIBHM010000094.1 GCA_020028535.1 Armatimonadota bacterium
CGCAGCCATCGCTCGCTGCGTCCGCGCAGCCAGATGTACGCCGCGTTCGACAGGCCCGTGATGAGAATCATCCCCAACGCCAGCGCGTAGCCGAGGTTCTGATTGTGGAGCACGTCTCCGCGAATCTGCGCGTAGAGGACGAGCGTGACGATGTTCAGCGAGCTGCCCGTCAACGCGTATGCGGTGGCCACGGCGCCGAAGGCATTCGCGAAGAGCAACAAGGTCGCTCCCAGCAAGGGCGGCCACAGGATGGGCAGCGCGATGTAGCGCCAAAACTCCCAGGCGCTCGCGCCCAGATTCGCCGACGCTTCGCGCCATTCGCGTTTGAGCCCGTCGATCGCCGGCGCCATGATCAGCACCATGAGCGGAATTTGAAAATACATGTACGTGATCGTCAAGCCCCAGAAACTGAGGAGATTGAACCCCGCGTTGTAGATATTGAATCCAAAGACTCTGATGAGCAAAGCCGTCGCGAGGCCCGTTCGTCCCAGCGTAGCGAGGAAGGCAAAGGCGAGCGGCACCCCGGCGAAGTTCGAGGCGACGCCGGAAAAGGTCATCAGCGGCGACCGCACCCAGGATGGCAGGCCGCCCGCGATCGCGACATACGCCAGGGCGAAGCCGACGAGTGCGCCGCCGATCGCCGACGCCGCGCTAATCTTGATGCTGATCAGGTAAGAGCTCAGGATGGTGGGTTGTAACAGGTCCGAAAGATTGCGAAGGGTGAAGTGGCCCTGGCTGTCTTGAAAGCCGCCAACCACTAGGAGGCTGGTAGGGATGATCAAGAACATGAGCGCAAAGACGAGGAATGGGACGACGCCGAGCCACGCCCATGATACCCCGCTGACCCACAACGACGTGGCCGGGGGCGGGGCGGTTGCCAGGCGTGTTATCTGTGCCACAAAAATCCTCCGCGCCCTAGACCCTCCCCCAGTTTACCGGGGGAGGGGTGGGCGGCAGGATGTCGCATTGGAACGCGAGATTTTCGGACCCAGACGTGCCAGTATGACCGGTGGGGGTTACTTCACATTCGCCCCAACGACAGTGTCCCACTGCTTCGTGATGACTTCCTTGGCGCGGTCCTGCTGCTCAAGCGTCGGGAAGACCGCCTTGGCATAGGCATCGGCAGAGGGGAGCTTTGCGAGCAGGTCGGCCGGCACTTTACGGCTCGCCACGAGATTCTGGAAGCGAATCGGGTGGCAGTAGCCCTTGAGCCAGCCCAGCTGCCCTTCGTCCGAATACAGGTACTCCATCCACAGCTTCGCCGCGTTCGGGTGCGGCGCGTACGCGCTGATGGCCTGGACGTACACGCCGGCCACGACGCCGCTCGCCGGTACGACGACTTCGACCTTGGGATTGCCCTTGAGCGTGTCGCGATCGGCCAGCGCATTGTAATCCCAGCGGATGATGATCGGCGTGGCGCCCTGGGCAAGTGACGCCGCTTTACCGATGACGGGCACGAAATTGCCGCGCTTGTTCATGTCGGCGAAGAACTTCAAGCCCTCATCCGCGGCCGCGGCCACATTCCCTTTCGCCGCCGACAGGCCCGCCGCGAACACGCCTTGAATCGCCTGATTCGATGCGCGCGGATCGCCGGCGAGTGCGACTGCGTTCTTATACTCCGGCTTGAGCAAGTCTGGCCAGTCGCGAGGCAGCGTCTTGACGATGTCGGTGTTGACCTGGAACGCCAGGACGCCATAGTAATCGCCGTACCAATACCCCTCGGCGTCCTTCGCACTGTTGGGGATCGTGTTCCATGTAGAGACCTTATACGGCTGGAGCAACCCGTCTTTCTTCGCCGACGGTCCGAACGACAAGCCGACGTCGATCACGTCCGGCGCCTGGGGGCCCATGTTGCCTTTGTTGGCCTTGATGGCTTCGATTTCATCGCCCGAGCCGGCATCCGGATTGAGCTCATTCACCCTGAGGCCGTACTTCGCCTTAAACCCGTTGATCACGCCGCCGTAGCCGCACCAGTCATGCGGCAGCGCGATCACGGTGAGCTGGCCTTCCCGCTTGGCGGCGCCAACGAGTGCGGCCATGCTCGATTGTCCGGACGCGGCCGAAACCAGCGCCAGGATGACGAGCGTGGCGAGCGAGCACATGCGTGTCCACTTGAGTTTCATGCTTCCCCTCCCTCGAGAATAGAAAGTGTCTTCCCAACCTGTGCCGGGATGTTCAAAGAGTACCGTGTCGGGGAAGGTTATTCCTTGGCGTCCGGCCCTGGGTTAGAGGCTGGTTGGGACGGTCATTTTCCGCGCGCATCTTTAAGGATGGTAGGAAACGGATTCGACCAGCGCCGCTACGCCCTGCGACCGAACCAGGTCGCGGGCACGATCCCCTGGAGTCTTCTGCTGCTCTAGGCGGCTCCAAAGCGGGCCGAGGAACCGCTCCTCGCCGCGTCCCCGCCGCCGGAGTCCGGCCTCGGCGATCCGCAGGGCGCCTTCCACGAACCGCTCGACTGGCTCTCTGCCCCGCAATCCACGCACGATCGCCTCATGCCGGTACTGCTGCATCGAGGCCCAGGGATCAGCCAGCGCGTCCTCAATGAAGGCGCGGGCTTCGTCCAACGCCTCCACCCATCCCAGGGACAGCGCGGCGACGACGAGCGGATCTTCGTGCGGCTGCTGGCAGGCGGGACGGACCTCAATCGTCGAGTTGAGAGCCCGGGGGCGGGCCGAGTTCCACGTATAGTGCTCGTGCCACAGATAGGCGTCAATGTCGGGACCGTGCCTGCGGAGGTACTCTTCAAACGGCCGGTTGTACTGGCGGAAACCACCATCGTGCTTGAGGACGTAGCACCGATACCCGCAGATGTATCGGACAAACTCTTCCACCGAATCGAACGGCCCGGGTGTCATCCCCGCGCGGTGCTTGCCCAACCCGCCCAGCAGCCCTTCGCGTCCGGACAGGTACCGGCCGGTCCGTCCTGCATACACAGATGAGTTGGCCGTGAGCGCAATGAGCGGGGCCGACAGCAGGTTCAGCACATTGACGGCATCGGTGATCTCCGACCGTGTGATGTCCACATGAATCTGGTCCGCCGCCGTCGTTGTAAAGTGCCACCAGGCCGGGCCGGCCGCGCGGGCAAGATGCACATACCGCTTTTTGGGTGTCATCAACCCGGACGACGCGCGGCTCCGAGGCTGAATCCCAAATCCGAGGAGACGCATTCCCAGGCGATCGGCAACTTGCGCCACCTGCCGGACGAGGCGCCGGGAGCCCTCCTCCAGTTGCAAGAGATCCTCATAGGGCCCCAGGACAAGCTCGATGGTGGCGCGTCCGACCTCGACTTCAATCCTCCCATCAGCGCCGGTGAGCGCTGCGATGAGTGAGGGCGTCTTTGGGTCATCGTATTGCGGGACAAACTCGCCACCGCGCATCAACGGCTCCCACATGCGCGCCACGTCTCCCGCCCGCCCGTCCGGAAAGACGATGGGAAACTCCGCCTCTCGCCCAACACGACGGATCGGCCGCACCGTCTCGCGGAAGAGCCCTGCGTAGCGTTCTGCCAGAACTCCGTAAGTCTGCCGGAGTGCCCCCATCAAAAGGACGGGAACTGGCCGGACGAAGGGACGAGCAGTTCGAAGCGATGGCTCAGAAGATTGCCGTGCGGATCGAGATGAAACACATGGAGTTCGAGATTCAGGATGTCGTCTTCGAGCGCCTGGAAGGGTTCGAGCCCTCGAAGCACGCCGTGGAGCTGTTGGAGGAAGGTCTGGTGGGAGGAGACGAGGATGCGCCTGCGGCGATGACGCTGCAACACCCCCTGGAGGAACCGGCGCGCGCGGTCCTGGAGGACCGGAAACGGCTCGCCCCCGGGCGGATTCAACGAGTACCCGATGTGTCCAATCTGTATGTAGCGCACCTCCGGAAAGCGCGCCTCCACGTCCGCGCGCATGAGCCCTTCCATCTTGCCGAAGGAGCGTTCATTGCAGAGGGGATCGATCTCGATGGCGTATGCAGGAACACCTGTGACGATCTGCGCCGTTTGAACGGCCCGCCTGAGGGGAGAGGAGATGACGACATCGAGCGGCGTGCCGGCGAAACGTTCGCGTGCCTCCTCCGCCTGGCGGACTCCTTCATCCAGGAGAGGCACATCGATTCCCTGACCGCTGACCCGCTTGTCCCGGTTGAGCTCTGTCAGCCCGTGTCGCACCGTCAACAGCAGCGTTTCCTCTGGTGCAAGCTTCGGAATTTCAATCATTAGACGTTCAAGATTTCAAAAACTGGATGGGGTTCCCTCTTGCCGCACCGGTCGGTAGGGAGGTATCCGCCCCAGGACGAACCGTGTGTCGAATTGGATTCGGACGGACCCCACACGGACATCATCGAGGAGGCGCGCCGCCTCACCACCGCCGCTCAGCGAGATGGCATCGCGCTGAAGCTCATGGGTGGGGTGGGCATCTACTTTCACTCTCCCACCGCCCGCAAAGCGCCGCTGGGCCGGGCGTACCGAGATCTGGACTTTGTCGGTTTGTCGTCCAGGCGCGCCGAGATTCATTCATTCTTCGCACGCTGTGGGTATGAGCTGGACAGACCGTTCAACACGCTCCAGGGTCTCCGCCGCCTGCGCTTTCTGGACACAGCGCACCATCGCGAGGTCGACCTGTTCCTTGATGAGTTTCGCATGTGCCACAGGCTGGATCTGCGCGCCCGCCTGAACCTTTCCGAGGAGGCTCTGGCCCCGGCCGACCTTCTCCTCACGAAATTGCAGATCGTGGAGCTCAACGCGAAGGACCTGACGGACGTCGCGGCGCTCCTCCTCGACCATCCGGTCGGTGACGGGGATGGGGAGATGATCAACGCGACGTACATCGCCGCGCTGGCGGCTCGGGATTGGGGGCTGTACCGCACCCTGCAGCTGAATATTGATCGGCTGCAGCGCGTGCTTACCGAGCTGCCGCTGCCCGCCGATCTCGCACTCTCGCGATTGCATGCGCTGTGGCAGGCAGTCCACGCGTATCCCAAATCATCCGTGTGGCGCCTCCGGGCGCGCATCGGCGATCGCCTGCGCTGGTATGACCTCCCCGAAGAAGACGACCCCGCGATGTGATCTCGATTATTCCACCGGGATCTCCGCGTGGGTCCTGGTCAAGTCGATCCCCTGGCGGGCGCGGACCACACGCGCGATTAGATAAATGGCCAGCGCCAGTGCATATAGGATCAGCATATAGATCGCCGACTGCCTGTTGTTGACGCCATAGGTGGCGTCGGTGATCCATTTCCACAGGTTGAAAACGAGAAACGCGATCGTGACGACGCCGGCCACGGTGAGCAGGGGCATGCCGGCGACTTTGTAGCGGGCCACCGGTGAGGCGCGATACAAGCCCGGCCTCCGCCACGGGAGGATGGTTGCCGCCACGATACTGCCGAGATACGTCACGGCGATCACCAGTGTGGCGTCCAGCGTGTATGCGGCAAATCCCGGATAGTACGCGTACAGCGCGCTCACGATGAGTGACGGGACCACCATCAGCAGCAGTGCTCCGGTCGGCACGTGGCTGCGCGGCGAGACCTGAGCCGCCCACTCCGGCAGAACCCGGTCAAACGCAGCCGCAAAGATGACCCTGGTGGAAGAGAGGAACACCGTCCCGGACCATCCCCAGAACCACAGGCTCATCAGTGCCAGCACGAGCACCTGCAAGACGCGACTGTCAACCAACCACCCCGCCAGCATGGCCGGGTACGGCCACAGGGGCATGGCGAGCTTGGGTGCCGTGTCCGGCGTATAAATCGTGGCCCAGTAGTTGGAGTTGGCCGCCATGTAAAACTCCCACCCCAGGGTCTTAGCCACCAGGAGGAAAAAGACCACAGAGAGGCCCACGGTGATCCATAGTCCCCAGAACATACTGCTAAAGGAGCGCCGGTAATCGGATGCGCCGCGCACCTCCCCGTACAAGGTGGCTCCCCAGTTGGGCCACAGCAAGTAAAAGACCAGCATAGGAATGAGGAGGATACTGGGACCGAGCGGCATCGCCCCGAATGGAGGCGGGGTGAATCCATACGCACGCGACGCCTCGATGGTCTGTGTGTAGGCGTCTCCGGACGCACCGAAGAGCCGCGCCGCCTCGCGATTGAAGGCCTGCTGGAACTGTCCCTGGCTGCTCACCAGCAGCAGCAGGAAGACCACGGCAAGGGCCACGATGCCGCCCCAGAAGCAGAGCTTCTGGATCCTGGCATATCGTTCCATGCCGATGGCGATGTAGTAGGCGACGAAGGCCACGACGACCACCGAACTCGTGAAGATGCCGGTCGGCGTGCCAAACCACGTCGCCAGATCCACCCGCCCAACCGTGGCCAGGATCGGACCGAAGACCTCAACGGAGAGGATGTTGCCGTAGATCGGGACCCAGTGCCAGAGGATGAACCACCACCCTGTCACGGCAAGCACGAACGCGATCCCGCCACCCAAGACGCGACTCTGCCACACATAATCGCCTCCGGCGCGGGGCATCGTGGCGATGAGTCCGGCGTAGACGACCACCAGGAATGTGACGAAGAAACCCGTGATGATCGCGGCGGGCAGCAGGTGCCCCCGGGGCACAAACGGCGCAAACGACATGATATACATTCCCAGCGTAACGAAGTTCACAGAGAAGAATGCGTAGACAAATGCGTCGAATGGCGACCAGGCGCGCATCAGGCCTGTGGCTCTGCGGACGAAGTAGCCTGCGGCTTCAGCCATCGTTCTATCCTCCTCTCAATGACACAACATCAGCACATCTCAACCCGATACGAGCGCGTACGTGCGGACGCCACGCCGGGCGTCGATCTCGATCACCGCCCCCTGCAGAGTGCCCGTCTCATAAGAACTGCCCGGGTTGATGGCGAGCGTCCTGCCGAGCCGGGCCATGCCCCGGCCTTCGTGGATGTGCCCGTGCAAGGACAGCTGCGGTTGGTGGCGCATGATCGCCTCGCGCACCGCGGTCGACCCCACGGGGCGCAGGAGCTGGCCGCCGTGAAGCGGCCGCAACTCTTTGTCGAGCGCGGGAGCTTCGTCCAGCTTGGATCTGTATGGCGGACAGTGCAGATTGAAGATGGCACGTCCGGGGTCGTGCAACTCGCCCGTCATCGTGTCGATGCGAGCCGCGAGTTCTTCTTCAGTGCACTCGCGGTATGTCTCCCAGGGCGTGGGATTGGACCATCCGGTGGAGATCATTTCTATGCCCTCGACGTCCACGATGTGTCCCTCGGCAGGCTCGATGAC
>JAIBHM010000095.1 GCA_020028535.1 Armatimonadota bacterium
GCCGACATCGTGGTGTTCGGCGGCGGCATCATCCCCGAAGAGGACGTGGCGCCGTTACGCCAGGCGGGGGTCGCCGAGATCTTCACCCCGGGGACCTCGCTCGAGACGATCGTGCGGTGGGTGCGCGAGCACGTCAAGCCGCGCGGCGTTCGGGCCTGATCGCCAGCCGCATGCGCGCCGGGCCGTTAGGGGCCGGGGAGTCCGTCCTCCTGATCGATCGCAAGGAGCGGCGCTATCTCATCACGCTGCGGACCGGCGGCAGCAGCGATTTGCGCGGTGGACGGCTGGCGCACGATCAGGTCATCGGCACTCCTGAGGGACGCTACGTCGTCACCACCCGCGGAGAGAAGTTCCTGATGGTTCGTCCCACGCTCGCCGACTTCGTCCTGGAAATGCCCCGCGGCGCGCAGATCATCTACCCGAAAGACCTCAGCGTGATCCTCCTCGCGGCGGACATCTATCCTGGAGCGGCCGTGCTCGAGGCGGGCACGGGCTCGGGCGCGCTGACGATGGCGCTCCTGCGCGCGGTCGGACCCTCGGGCCGGGTCTATTCCTACGAGGTGCGTGATGAGTTTGCGAGCACGGCCCGGAAGAATATCGAGAAATACCTGGGGATTCGCGACGAATTGGTGATGCGGGCCCAGGACATTTACGTTGGCATCCCCGACCGGCCGCTGGACCGTATCGTGCTGGACGTGCCCGAACCGTGGCGGGTGGTCGAGCACGCGACCGTAGCACTGCGCGAGGGCGGTATCCTGTTGTCCTATCTGCCCACGGTCCCGCAGACGGTGGAGTTCGTCACTATGCTGCGCCGCTCGTCGAAGTTTGGCATGATCGAGACGACGGAAACGCTGCTGCGCCCCTGGAACATCGAGGGGCAGAGCGTGCGGCCGGCCCACAGAATGGTCGCGCACACCGCGTTCATCACGAGCGCCCGCCGGATTGAGGGCCGCGGGCCGCTACCGGAGCGGCCAGACGATCGGGATGAGGATGAGGCTCGTGGCCGCGAGCAGTAGCGCCAGCGGCAGCCCCACCCGCACGTAATCGATCACCCGATACCCGCCGGGCCCCATCACCATCAAGTTCACCGGGTTGCTGATGGGGGTGAAGGTCGTGCCTGTGGCAGCGATGACGGCCATCATGAACGCGTGCGGGTTGCTCTCAGTAGCCGCGGCCATCTGGATGGCGAGTGGTGCCAAGAGCACGGTAGCGGCCACTGAGGGTACTAGCTGGTTAGCGACTATGCCGGTAGCGAGCAGAGCGATCAACGCAAGGAAAGGCACCTGTCCGACGATCGCGAGCAGCCATGCGGCGGCCTGGCCCGCCGCGCCCGTGGCGGTGAGCGCGGTGCTGACCGGCAGCATCGCGCCGATGAAAACGAGCACCCGCCAGTCCACGAACTGATAGGTCTCCTCGGCGGAGAGACACCCACCCCCGACCACCACACTCGCGGACACGAGCGCCGCGACTGCGATGTCCACCCCGGCCGTGCTGAGCGCGATCATCAAGACCAGCGCTGCGATCGCCCACCCGGCGCGGTCGGCGCGCTGCGGGGCCCCCTCGTCGGCTCCCAGCACCAGGAAGTCGGGATCCCGGACCAGCACACGAATGCGATCCCGGCGTCCCTGCACCAGCAGCGCGTCGCCCAACTGCACGGGCAGGTCCACGAGCCGGGTCCGCATGGGGCGCCCCTCACGCCAGATGGCGAGCACCGTGACTCCGTACTTCTCGCGGAAATCCACTTCCCGCAGTGTCTTGCCCGTCAGGGTGCTGCGCGGCGCGAGGATCACTTCCACCACTCGCACGTCGGGCGACTCGAGCGTCCCGACTTCGACCTCGCCCTTCTCCTGCAGGTCTGCCGTGTCAACGAAAGGCGACTGCGTCAGTTCCTCGAGGCGGCCCTGCACGAGCAGGCGATCTCCGACCGCCAGGCGCTCAGACGGGGTAGGGGCCACCACCCGCCGCCGGGCCCGCGCGATACTCAGCACCGTGACGCCCCATGCCGCGCCGAGCTCAGACTGTTCCAGCGTCTTCCCGACGAGTGGAGAGTCCGCTTGGATCCGGATCTCAAAGAGACGTTCTCGCAGCCGGTAGATGTCCAGGAGCCGCGCGCGCGACGGTGCTTCAGCCGGGGCGACCGCGGGGAGCCACCGCCGTCCCAGCAGAGCCATGAAGAGGACTCCCACGATCAGAAACGTCGCGCCGATGGGCGTGGGCTCGAAGAAGGCGAGAGGACGCAGCCCCTGGGACTCCAGGGTACTGCTGGCGATGAGGTTGCTGGGACCGGCGATGAGTGTGAGGTTTCCGCCGAGGCGAGTGCCCAGCGCAAGGGGCAGCAGCAGTTTAGACGGGCTGATGCGTGCTTCCCGCGCCGCGGCCACCGCCGCCGGCAGCAGCACCGCCATCGACCCGATGCTGTTCATGACGCCCGACAGCAATCCGGCCACGCCGCCGAAGGCGAGGATGAGCGTGATCTCGTTCGCCCCGGCCATCCGGAAGATGCGGCGTCCGATGCGTGCCGCAACACCGGTCCGCTCGAGGCCGGCGCTGACGACGTAGACCGCGCCGACCGCGATTAGGACAGGAGAGCCGAAGCCGGCGAACGCCGAGGGTGGATCCAGAATGCCGGAGAGGACGAGGGCGAGGAGGGCCAGCACGGCGACGGCATCGGGGCGCCACCGTCCGGCGGCGAACGCCACCACCGCCGCGACGAGGATACCGACGGTGAGGTACCCGGAGGCGGTCATGTATGTGGCTAGATGCGCTCGACGGCGACCGCGACCGCCTCTCCGCCGGCGAGACAAATCGAGGCCACGCCCCGGCGGGCATCGTACCGTGGCATCGCGTACAGCAGCGTGGTGAGAATGCGGGCGCCGCTGCAACCGATGGGATGCCCCATCGCGACGGCGCCGCCGTGGACGTTGACGCGCTCAAAGGTCAGCCCGAGGTCCCGGCACACCCCAATGACGACGGCGGCGAACGCTTCGTTGATCTCGATGAGGTCGATGTCGTCTTTCTTCCAGCCCACCTTCTCGAGCAACCGGCGCGTCGCGTGCGCGGGCGCGATGGTGAACCACTCGGGGGCCATCGCCGCCCCCGCCTGGCCGGCGATCCGCGCCAGCGGCCGGAGCGCCCGGCTTTTCGCGACCTCGGCGGCAGCGACCACGACGGCCGCCGCGCCGTCGCTGATGCTGCTGGCGTTGGCAGCCGTCACCGTGCCGCCCTCTTCGAATACCGGCCGCAGCGTGGGGATCTTGTCGAAGTTGACCCGGCGGGGCTCCTCATCCTCTACAAGCATGAGTGGCTCCCCCTTGCCCTGGGGAACTTCCACCTTGACCATCTCATCCGCGAACTTGCCACCATCCATCGCGGACAGCGCCCGTGAGTAGCTCAATGTTGCGTATTCGTCTTGCTCCTGACGGGAGATACGGTACTCGCGCGCGAGGATCTCGGCGCAATTCCCCATGTGGATCTGCTGGTACGCGTCGGTGAGGCCGTCCTGCAGGATGGTATCGATGATCCGGTCATCGCCGAGACGATAGCCCGAGCGCGCGTTCTGGAGCACGTACGGCGCCGCGCTCATGTTTTCCATCCCGCCGGCGACGACGATGTCCGCGTCGCCGTTGGCGATCGCCTGCTGTGCGAGCATGACGGCTTTGAGACCTGACCCGCACATCTTGTTGATGGTCGTCGCCGGGACCGAGTTGGGCAAGCCCGCGAACAGTGTGGCCTGGCGGGCCGGCGCCTGTCCCAGGCCCGCGCTGAGCACGTTGCCCATGATCACGTCGTCAACGTCCTTCGGCTCGATGCCCGCGCGGCGCACGGCCTCCGCGATCGCGATGCTGCCGAGCCGCGGCGCAGGGATGGCGGCGAGGCCCCCCAAAAACCGGCCGACCGGCGTGCGAACCGCGCTCAGGATGACGACGTCGCGCATGAAGTCACCTCACGTCCCAGTCTACTCTCGCTCCATTCCCGCGGCAACGTGAGGCTGACAGTACTGGTCCCCTCGTCGTTGACACTGTTTGCACCCGATGCTAGACTCGCTCCAGTTATTTTTGCGATGATGACGCACACGGCCGGTCCTCATGCGTTTCCTCTCTCTCCCCGGGGCTCTCTATCCATCGGCGGCGTCGATGCGCTGGAGCTCGTGCGGCAGTTCGGCACACCCCTCCACGTCCTGGATGAAGGACGGCTCCGCGCCAACTGCCGGGCGTACAGAGAGGCCCTGGCGCGCGAATACGGCAACGGAGGAGTCTTGTTCGCATCAAAGGCGTGCTGCATTGCCGCCACATGCCAGATCACATATCAGGAAGGGCTGGGCGTCGACGTCGCCTCCGGCGGCGAGCTCCACACCGCACTGCGCGCGCGTGTCCCTGCCGCCGATCTGGTTTTCCACGGGAACAACAAGACGGCCGATGAAATCGAGTACGGCCTTCGCGCGGGCGTGGGCCGCTTCGTGGTGGACAACGACTACGAGCTGGAGCTGCTCGATACGCTGACCGCGAAGATGGGGACGCGCGTCGAGATCCTGCTGCGTCTAACCCCCGGGGTGGAGCCTCATACGCACAAAGCCATCCGGACCGGCGGCGTGGATTCCAAGTTCGGCTTCGGCATCGCAGACGGCGCAGCCTACCAGGCGGTCGCGCGTGCCATCCGTCTGCAGCGGCTGCACCTGCGCGGACTGCATGCGCACATCGGCTCGCAGGTGTTCGACCTGGAACCCTTCCGGCTGGAAGCCTCGGCGCTCCTGGATTTTGCCGCACACATCCGGGACGAGCTCGATGTCACGACTGAGGAGCTGAACCTGGGCGGCGGGCTCGGCATCCGCTATCTCTCCACCGACGAGCCACCATCCATTGGGACGTACGTGAAGGGGCTGGCCGACGTCGTCAAGTCGAAGCTGGCGCAGCACCGGCTGGCGCCCCCGAAGATCTTTCTTGAGCCCGGCCGCTCGATCGTCGGCGACGCGGGCGTGACGCTGTACACAGCCGGCGCGATCAAAGCCATCCCGGGCGTTCGCACGTATGTCTCCGTGGACGGGGGTATGTTCGAGAACCCGAGGCCGGCTCTCTACGCCGCGCGCTTCGAGGCCGTGCTGGCCGATCGCCCCACCGCGACGCCGGTGCAGACGTATGCTGTCGCCGGACGTTGTTGTGAGTCCGGCGACGTCTTGATTTGGGAAGCGCATCTACCCGAGGTGCATTCCGGGGATGTGCTCGCAGTGTTTTCCACGGGCGCGTACACTTACTCCATGGCCAGCAACTACAATCGCTTTCCGCGGCCCGCCGTTGTCCTCGCCGGGGACGGCCGGGCACGCGTGGTCGTGGAGCGCGAAACCTACGACGACCTGGTCCGCAAGGACGTTGTCCTCTAGCCCCCGAACCAATCGTCTTGATGCTGGGACGACTTGACCCGACCACCCTGCTGTATGTGGGGGTGGCGCTGATCGTGGCGGCGACGATCCACGAGTTTGCGCATGCCTACGTGGCCGACCGGCTCGGGGATCCCACCCCGCGCAGCATGGGGCGTCTCACCCTCAACCCGCTGGCGCATCTGGATCTCCTGGGATCGCTGCTCATCCTCGTCGCAGGCTTCGGATGGGCCAAGCCGGTGCAGATCAATCCGATGAACTTCCGGGACTGGCGGCGGGATACGATCATGGTGGCCGCGGCCGGCCCGCTGGCCAACATCACGCTTGTATTCTTTCTGGGATTTCCCTTCAAGCTGGGCCTGATTGACCTCAGCGGATCTGCCCGGAATGAGTTGCTGCTGACCATCATTCAAATCAACGCGATGCTCGCGGTGTTCAACCTGATCCCGCTCCCGCCGCTGGATGGCTCAAAGATCCTGATTGGGCTCTTGCCCCCGGCACAGGCCGTCTCGTATGCGCGGCTGCAGCCCTACGGCGTGCTCATCCTCCTCCTGCTGGCGTTCACCAACCTGCTGTCCATCTTTCTGATCACGCCCATCCGGTGGCTGGTCGCGCAGGCAACCGGGACGGGGTTCTTCTGATGGCCGGGTACACGGTCAGGCTGCCCCAGTTTGAAGGCTCGCTGGACCTGCTGCTGAGCCTGGCCCAGCAGGGACAGGTCGATCTGCGTGAGATTCCCCTCGGGCAAATCGCCGAGGAGTATCTCGCCGCCTCCCGCGCACACTTCGATCTCGACGAGGCCACGGAGGTGCTGTGGGCGCTCGCGGCGATGATCGAGATGAAATCGCGGCTGCTCGTGCCCAAGCCGGAGGTCATCGAGGAGCCGCTGATCGTCGACGGCGAGCCGTCGGACCTGCAGGAACGGCTCGAGGAGCAAGCCCAGGAGTATCGCACCTTCAAAGAAGTCAGTCTCGCCTTGCGGGCCCTCGAGGACTACCAGAAGAAAGTCTTCGCGCGTCCCAAGGAAGGCGATTCGGGGGAGGTCATCCTCGAAGGTGTGACCATCGACGACCTGTTCCGCTCCTTCCAGCAAGTGCTGGAGCGGGCGCGCGAGCACGTCGGCGAGGTCGCAGCTGAAGAAATCAAGGTCGCGGACCGCATGGACGCCATCCTCTCCCTGCTGGGGGTTTCCCCGCAGGGCGTGGAGTTTCCCAACCTCTTCTCCCCTGCGGCCGGTCTGCTCGAAGTGATCGTCACCTTTCTGGCGCTGCTCGAGCTCATCAAACAACGCCGCGTCAGCGCGCAGCAGCCCAAACCCTTCGCCACGATCCGGCTGGTGCTCGTGCCCGCATGATGACCGAACCCGAGGTGCGCCCGGCCGGGCCTGAACTCGAGCGTGACCACCTCAAGAGGGCAGTCGAGTGCGTGCTGCTCGTCGGAGGAGGTCCGGTCACCCCGGATCAGCTGAAGGACACGCTTGGCGTCCCCGTGGAGCTCGTCCACGAGGTCTTACTCGATCTGGTGGCAGAATACCGCGACCGCGGACTGCAGATCCAGGCGCTTGCGGGCGGGTACCAACTGTGCACCCGTCCTGAGTTCTCCGAGTACGTCCAGCGCTTTCTCCGGCTCGATCAGCGAGAGCCGTTGTCGCAGGCGGCGTTGGAGACCCTGGCCATCGTCGCGTACCGTCAGCCGGTGACGCGGGCCGAAATCGAGGCCGTGCGCGGGGTGCGGTGTGAGCACGTCCTGGAACGACTCCTCGATCGCCATCTGATTCGGGATCTCGGC
>JAIBHM010000096.1 GCA_020028535.1 Armatimonadota bacterium
CGGCCGTGCCCGCGTCGCCGCGGCGCACGCCGTGGCTCGGCCGACCCGTTGGGGGCCGCCTCATGCGGCGTGGCCGGCGTGTCCGCGGCCATACCTGCGCGCGCCAGCACGTCGCGGGTCTTTTCCGTCTGTGTCCCCAGGAGCAGATGGCGGAGGCCGGCCAGCGTGGTGCCCTTCTGTTCGAGGAGCTGCGCCACGTAGCCCAAGGTATTGATGGCGGCTTTCAGGGTCGCGTGCTCGTCCTCGGTGAGCGGCGCGTGCCGGGTCCGGTCGACGAGGCGTTCGAGATCGTCCATGCGCAGATCGATCGCGGGGATCGTCCGCGCCATCTTAGTCCTCGGTGAGGCGCGTGCGAAAGTCGGGCACGAGCGGATAGCCGAGCACGTCTTTGAGGGGACGCGTCGACTGTTTCGTCGGCGCCCGATGGCCGCGCCCTGTCGTACGCCCGAGGACGATCCAATTCGCCGCGCGATAACACGTCCCGCGAAACCGCGCGGGATCGATGAAGGTCTCGAGCCAGACGATCGGATGGTTATAGACCTGCTCCCAATCCGACGAGAGCTGCGCCGCCATGCGCCCGAGCAGATGCGAGGCCAGATGCGGGACCTGCACCCACGGCAGGATCAGAAAGCGCGTATTCGCGGCGAGCAGCCGCAGGTGACGTCGGCGCGCCTCGGCGCTCCACCCGATAAACCGATCGCGGATCCCCAGCGCGCCAGGCGCCGATCCCCCCGCGAAGCACGCCACCGGACGATCGCCCGCCACGACCAGATATTTGAGATGCTCGCCGACCGGTTGCTGATACCCGAGATAGTGATACTGCGCGAGCAGGCTGTTGACGAGCGCCTCGTCGGGCGTCCGGCGCACTTGATGAAAGACCAACGGGCCCAGCGTGCGGAGCGACGTCGTCATCGGGGTCGTGTCGATCAGCACCGGCGGCGCGCTGGTGCGCGGACGCCACGCTTTGTGCGTCGTCCACTGCGGTGGCGGGAGCTGAATGTAACCGGCCCGATGCAGCCACAGGAGCAGGCCGCGACAAATCACATCGCCGGGCCGCCCGTTCGGCTGCCGCCACTGCCACACCTCGCAGAGCTGCCACGACAGGGCGCGGCGGCTGATCCCCGGTGTGGTGAGGAGCTGGCGAATCGTCTCGAGATCGCGTGGCGTCACGGCACGCCCGCGATACGTGAGCGTCTCCACGCCTCGAGAGCGTAGCAAACTGTCGCGTAGAACGCAAGGCCCCGTATCGCGCCATGGTAAGTGTTACCGAGCGGCGGGGCGGCGCGCCAAAAATCGGGTTACCCATGAAAGGACACGTTCATGGGAGCATCCCGGGTGGGACCACAGGCGAGACGAGAGTATCTGACGCGAATGCGAGAGCGGTATGTGACGGCGGATCGCGCGACGAAGAGTCACTTATTGGACGAGGTGTGTGAGGTGACGGGCTATCACCGGAAAGCGGTGATTCGATTTTTGCGTCGACCGGCCCGGCCGCGCGCGCGGCGCCGCGGCCGCCCCGTCCGGTATGGCGCGACCGTGGTGGGCGCGTTGCGGCAGATCTGGGAGGCGGCCGGGTACCCGTGGTCGCTGCGCTTACGGGCGTTGCTGCCGGTGTGGCTGCCGTGGGCGCGGCGACGGTGGCGTCTGTCGCACGACGTCGTCGAGCGGCTCCGGACGATGAGTCCGCGACAAATGGACCGATCCCTGCGCCCGTTCAAGAGTGAGTTGCGCAAACGCCAGTACGGTCGGACCAAGCCGGGGTCGCTGCTCAAGCACCACATTCCGCTGAAAACCGACCGGTGGAACGTCCAGGTCCCGGGCTTCACCGAGATCGACCTCGTGGCGCACTCGGGCGACCGCGCCGACGGCGAGTTCCTGCATTCGTTGAACCTGACCGACATTCACACGACCTGGGTGGAAACGCGTGCCGTCCTGGGCAAGAGTCAGCACCACGTGCAGGAGGCGCTTGAGCAGCTCCGCCAGGCGCTCCCGTTTCGCTTGCAGGGCATCGATTCGGACAACGGGTCGGAATTCATCAATCACCATCTCCAGCGCTATTGCACGGCGCACGGGATCCAGTTCACGCGGGGGCGCCCGTATCAGAAAGACGACAACGCGCACATCGAGCAGAAGAACTGGACGCATGTCCGCAAGCTCCTCGGTTATGTGCGCTACGACTCCGAGGCGGCGCTGGCCGCGATCAACGCCGTGTATACCGACCTGCGCCTGCTGCAGAATCTCTTTCTGCCGTCCGTGAAGCTGCAGCGCAAGGAGCGTGTCGGCGCGCGCGTGCGTCGGCGGTACGATGCGCCGCAGACACCGCTTGATCGCGTCGCGGCCTGCGCCGCGATCGACGCGCCCCGGACGCGTGAACTCCAGCAGCTCCGCGCCCACCTCGATCCGATCGCGCTGGCCGCGCGCATTGACGCGAGCCTCGAGGCGATCTATCAGCTCGCCAATCAGCGCGTCAGTCCGGCGACGGTCACCAAGCCCTGCGCGTCGGTGCCAGTCTCGTTGCCCGTGCTGCCACGAGGGGGCGCTCGGCGGCAGCCCAGCCCCCACACCGGGGCGCGCACGACCGCCGCCGAGCGCCTCCACAACTTTCTACGACCACTGACCGAAGAAGGAAACGATGGCATCACGAGGACGACCAAGCCGGTAACCCGATTAACGGCGCGACGAAGTGCCACCCGGTAACCACTACTTATGGCTTGACAGGGGCCCCGCCGCCCCCCTTATCCGGTGCGGATCCGACGCCACACGGGCGCCGCATCAGCCGCCGCCGGATCCCCGCCGACGATCAAGCGTTGCAGTTGATGCGCCTCGAGCAACGTCGTCGCCGTGCGACTCGTGGGCCACCAGCGAAAATGCCCCTGCGAGAACCGCTTGTGGGCGAGCCAAAATCCCTGGCCGTCGTACGACAGCAGGCGCAGCGCGGTCTGCCGCCGGTTGCGGAAGACAAAGAGCCAGCCACTGAAGGGGTCCGCCTCGAGGACCTCCCGACAGACCCGCGCGAGGCCATCGATGCCTTTCCGAGTATGCCCAATTGGACATACTCGGAAGTATGCAGAGCGAGTCGGTACGCGGAGTCGACATCCATGATCGGCCAATGCGCCCCTCTGAATAAGATTCCGTTGCGGAAGTAGCTACACATACGCGATGACCTTTCCCGAGGGCCGCCATGGCGCGGCCGGAGGAGGTCATCATGCAGCGCTACGATGTCGCAGACGCGCTCGCGGGTGTGCGACCCGCCGCGTGCGCCCAATCCCACATCGAGCATTTTGTCGAGCAGTTGAGCGGCGCGGGGTACGCCTTGCTGTCGACCCGTCAGTACGTCCAGGCTGCCGCACATCTTGGGCGCTGGATCGAAGTCCGGAGCATTTCTTGGCCGCAGCTGTCGGACTCCGTCCTCTCGACCTTCGCGAGTCATCGGTGCACATGCCCAGAAGCCGATGGCCGTGGACAGAAGCTCTCTCGCCGCTACGTCCGTCGTATTTACCGCTTTGTGGAGCATCTTCGCGCTCGAGGGCTGGTGCCAGCGTCCCGCCATCTCACGCCGCCTATTCCCGAGGCGCTCACCGGGTTTCAAGAGTGGTTGCGTCGACATCGTGGACTGGCGGTCTGCACGATCACCCGCTACCAGATGCTGGTCGCGAAGATGCTCCCCGCGCTCGGGGAGGATCCGGCTGCCTACAACGCCGCCCTCATCCGCCGGGTGTTCTTGGCGCAGGTTCGAGACCTCAGTCGTGGCTACGCGAAGTGCTTCGTGCCGGCGTTACGGGCGTATTTGCGCTTTCTTGCGGTGGAGGGGCGCTGCCGGCCGTACCTGGACCGGGCCGTTCCGACCCTTCCGGAGTGGCGACTGGCTGCGCTGCCTCGCTACATCGAATCGGCTGACGTGGAGCGGGTCATCGGCGCCTGTGATCTCCGCAGGTCGTGTGGCATCCGCGATCGGGCGGTCCTCCTGCTGTTGGCTCGCCTCGGCCTGCGTGCCGGCGACATCATGGCCATGACCCTCGCCGACATCGACTGGAACGCAGGGATGGTGCGCGTCCGAGCGAAGAGTCGTCGAGAATTCCGCCTGCCGCTCCCGCAAGAGGTCGGCGATGCGATCCTGGAGTACCTCGCGCGCGCTCGGCCGACCACCTCCATCCGCCGCGTGTTTTTGTGCACGAACGCCCCGATTCGGCCGTTTGCGACGATGGCGTCCGTCTCGGACATCGTACGCCTGGCCTTGGCTCGTGCCGGCATCCACAACCCGCCCTCAAGAGGTGCTCATCTGCTCCGCCACTCTGCGGCGACGACTATGCTGCGGGCCGGCGTGCCCGTTGACGCGATTGCCACCGTCCTTCGCCACGCGTCCACCGACATGACCGCGCACTACGCGAAGGTTGATCTGGCGCTCCTGCACACGGTTGCTCAGCCATGGCCGGAGGTCTCCCATGTTGATCGATGACATCGACCGCTACATCCGCCAGCGTCACTCGTTGGGCTTCGCCTTCCGAGTCCCGGCTTATGTGCTCCGTCAATTCGGCCGTTTCGCCCACGTCCGAGGCGATACCGCCGTTCGAACACAGACGACCATTGAATGGGCATCGGCCGCGCCGTCCGCGCCCCAGCGCCGAGAACGTCTACAGGTCGTCCGGCGCTTCGCACTTCACATGCAGGCCGAAGATGAACGCTACGAGGTGCCACCCACGACGGTGTTTGGGAATCCTCAACGCCGGCGACGCATGCCCCACATCTATACCCCCGACGAGGTGGACGCACTCCTTCGGGCCGCGGCGCAGCTGACGCCGCCGCATTCGATCCGACCGGTCTCGTACATGGCGCTCCTGTCGCTGCTGTTTGCAAGCGGGCTCCGCATCTCCGAAGCGCTCGCGCTTCAGATTGACGACACAATCGGTGACGCGCTGCTGGTGCGCAAGACGAAATTTCGGAAGAGTCGCCTGGTCCCATTACATCCGACGGCACGGGCGGGGCTCGATCGGTACCTGGCGCATCGCCAGCGAGTGGCCGCGCGCGATCGGTCGGTGTTTATCTCGTTGTGCGGAACGGGGCTCCGGTATGCGACGGCGTACGGCACGTTTCTCCAGATCGCCCGATCGGCAGGCCTCCGTGCCGGGCCTGGTCTGCCGGGACCTCGCTTGCATGATGCTCGACACACGTTCGCGGTCCGTGCCTTGGAATCGTGTCGCGGAGACGCATCCGAGATCACGCGCCATATCTTGGCCCTGAGTACGTACTTGGGTCACACCCATCCATCCGACACCTACTGGTATCTCCAGGCCACGCCGCGGTTGATGGCCGGCATTGCCGGTATCGGAGAAACCTTGTTCAGAGGAGGTCGCCCATGACGCCGTTGGCCCCGCACGTGGAAGCCTTCTTCCGGACCCACCTCGCCGGCGAGCGTGGTTGCAGTCGGCACACCTGCGACACGTATGCCTATGCGTTCCAGTTATTATTGTCGTTCGCTGCGACGCGACACCGGACGTCTCCCTCGTCGCTGTCGTTGGAACACCTCGACGCTCCGCTCGTGCTCGATTTCCTGGCACACCTGGAGACACGCCGGCGCAACGCCGCGGCGACCAGAAATTCTCGACTCGTCGCGATCAAGTCATTCGCCCACTTTCTTGAATATCGGGTGCCGGCTGCCATGGACCAAGTCCGCCGCATCTTGGCCATCCCGGTCAAGAAAACCGACCTGCCGCTGGTCGACTATCTCACGCGTGACGAAGTGCAGGCGTTGCTGGACGCACCCCAGCCGACCACTCGCCTCGGTATTCGCGATCGGGCGATGCTCCACGTCTCCTTTGCAGCGGGACTCCGCGTGTCGGAATTGATCGGGCTCCGTCGCGACGAGGTGCAGCTACATCCAGACGCATCGATTCACGTGCGCGGCAAAGGCCGGCGCGAACGAGTACTGCCCCTGTGGAAACAGACGACGGCCGCACTGCAAGCGTGGTTCGCCGTGCGCGGGGAGGTCTCCACGCCGGAGGTGTTCGTGAGTGCGCGAGGGCGACCACTGACGCGCTCGGGTGTCGAGTACGTGCTGCACAAACATGTCCAGCACGCCACCGCGCGCATGCCGTCAATCGCTTCCAAGCGCGTGTCGCCCCATGTATTGCGCCGCTCCTGCGCGATGCATACGCTCCAGGCGACTCGGGATGTCCGGAAGGTCTCGCTCTGGCTCGGCCATGCGTCTATCAAATCGACCGAGATCTATCTTCGCGCCGATCTGACCGAGAAACTGGCCATTCTGAATGCTGGTGTCGCACCCAGCTTGCGACCTGGTCACTTCAAGCCACCTGACCGACTCTTGGCGATGCTGCGCCCGTCCTGACCCCATCCGGTACGCGGAGTCGGTACGAACATATCCAGCAGCGCAGCCGAGGATCTTGAATCAGAACACGCGTCGACTCCGCGTACCGACTCACTCTGCATACTTCCGAAAATCCTGTGGATCAATGGCCACCAGGATCCGCATCTGCGGCGTGATCTGAATCATGCGCCGGCCCCGACGACCCGCCGCGTGAAGTCCGCGAGGTCCGTGAGCCCCAAGCCGTTCAGCCGTACACGCACCGTCGCGCGCACCCCTTCGATCTCGATCAGCCACCCGTCGCGTGCGGGCGGTGATGGCGGCGCGAGTTCCACGAATCCAGACGGCACGCTGCCGCGCGCCTGGTCGCCTCTCCCTTCAACGTGTCGTTTCAACGTCCCATAATCCAGATGGAGCGCCCGCGCCGTGCCGTACAGGCCATGCTCGGGCACCAGTGCCACGGCCGCGGCCCAGAGCCGCGGCGGCAGCGGTGCCCGGGCATGCGGACGTCTCTGCCGCCAGCGATCGAGTCGTCGACAAATGGTTTCAAGCCGGGGGCGCCGTCTGCGAGGTGTCGAGATCATCAGCCCTCCCTCGAAATATCGAAGGGCTGACAGTAACAAAGGCGGTCAGGTCAATTCACGCAGGCTTGCCGAAAGGACACGATAGTCTGTTGCCCAGAGAACCTGCAGCTGGTGATCAAAAAAGCTCCACCATGAAATCGCCTGTCGGCAGTCCATCTCAGCCACCGAACGGATCCGTCTCGAACACTGAGCAAACGG
>JAIBHM010000097.1 GCA_020028535.1 Armatimonadota bacterium
CGGCCGCGCAGCCGCTCCACCAGCCCGGCGATCGTTCCGGCCGTGGGCTCGTTCATCAAACTGATCGAGCCGAAATGTAGGAATTGCGTCCGCACGATGTCTTCCGGCAGATCGCGAGGCAATAGGCGAGTATCTGCCGCGCCTTCCCGATAGAACGAGAATGCCGGCTCCCCGTCCTCGAGCGCCACAAACGCCAGCGTGCTGGGAGCATCCGAATGGCTGAGAAACCGAGTCCCCACACCTTCGTGTTTCAGGTGGGCCGCCAGGAATCGCCCAAAGACATCAGACGAGACTTTGCCCGCGAATTCCACCCGCGCCCCCAGGCGGGCCAGGCCCACGGCCACGTTCAGTGGGGAGCCGCCCGCGTGCATTCGAAATCCCACCATGGCGCCCCGTTCATTGATGGGCGTGAAGTCAATCAGAATCTCGCCGATCGCGGTGAACAGGGCCGCCACCCCGCTACCCCCGCCGGCCCTGCTCAGGATCGCCGGCGAGCGGCTCAATGGTGCCCAGTTCCGCCCACACGTCTTCGGGAATTGGATGCCCGGCGAGCGTGACCAGCTCGTGCACGCGATCCGGCCGGCTGACTCCAACGATTGTCGAGACGATGCGCGGATCGCGCAGCGAGAACTGCAGCGCCGCGGCTGCAAGCGGCACCCCCGCACCCAGGCAGATCGCCTCGATGCGCCCTGCCTTGTCGAGCACTTCGGGCGTGGCAGCCTGGTAGGAGTACTTCGGAAATGCGCTGGGACCGCGCGCGAGGATCCCGCCCCCGAACGGGGCGGCATTGACAACAGCCACATCCAGGCGCTGCCCGAGCTGAAGCAGCGGCTCGGCGATACGGCTGAGCAGCGTATAGCGATTGTGCGTGATCACCGCCTCGAACGCGCCGGTCATCACGTAGCGAATCATCAGATCGATCGGGCCGCCGGCAATCCCGACGTGCCCAATGACGCCCTCGTCCTTGAAACGCCGGAGCACCGCCGCGGGGCCGCGCGCCCCCATCACGCGTTCGAAGGTCGTGTGCTCGGGGTCATGCAGGTAGACGAGCTGCAGGCGATCCAGTCCCAGCAGACGCAGACTGCGTTCCACTGAACGCTTGATCTGGTCGCCGCTGAAATCGCCGGTGCGCAAATCGCGGTCTGCTTTTGTTGCGAGCACATAGCCGTCCGGGACCCGTCCCCCGAAGTCGCGGAGCGCCAGCCCGATGCGTCGTTCGCTCTCACCCTCGGCATAGGATGCTGCCGTGTCCAGGAAGTTGATCGGACTGTCAAACACCGCCCGTAACGTCTGGAGCGCCTGCTCGACCGGCACCTCATACCCGAACGTCCCAGGCATACTGCCCAGCGGAGCGCAGCCGATGGCCAGCGGGGTAACGTTGAGCCCGGTCTGCCCCAACGACCGGAGCGGCAGAAACCGCGACGGCTCAGGAGTCATATCGCCGAGACGTCATCCTCCGGTCCGGCGATCACCGCCAGCAGTGTGCCAATCGGCACGGTGTCGCCCTCGGGAACCACGACGCGCCTGAGGATCCCTGCGGCCGGGGCTGGAACATCTACCGTCGCCTTGTCAGTATCCACGTCGTACAGGGGCTCTCCCTCGGCAACCTCATCGCCCTCGGCCTTATGCCACCGCACAATGAGGCCGTCGATCATCGTTTCGGAGAGCGGGGGCATCAGGACGCGGGTGATCATCGCGTCTCGGAAGGCCGCGCAGCGCCGGCGACCAGCCTTCGGGCGGCCGCGGCGACGCTGGCGGCATGGGGGAGATGCGCCTGCTCCAGGGCCGGGGACATCGGTGGAGGCACCGGCACGGCCCCTTCGATGGCCACGGGCGCCAGCAGCGCATCATGGCAACGCTGCTGGACCTCATACGCGATGTGCTCGGCGACAGACCCCTGCGTGGGAGCCTGAGAGAGCACGAGCAGATGCCCCGTGCGGCGCACCGATGAAACGATGGTATCGACATCGAGCGGCACGACCGTACGAGGATCGATCACTTCAGCCTCGATACCTTCTCCCACGAGTCGGGCCGCGGCGTCCATTGCGACCCTGGCCATGTAGGAATAGCCCACCAGCGTGAGGTCTCGCCCTGGACGCCGCAACATGGCTTCGCCGAACGGCACAGAGTAGTCATCGGCCGGCACGACATCGCGCTCGTTGTACAGCAGTTGATGCTCGATAAACACGACAGGATTGTCATCGCGGATCGCTGTGCGGAGCAGGCCTTTGGCATCGTAGGCAGTCGAAGGCGCTGCGACCTTCAACCCTGGAAAGTGCGCGATCACCGCCTCCAGGCTCTGCGAGTGCTGGCCCCCATACCCCTTGCCGCCCCCCACCGCGGTGCGGATCACGAGCGGGACGGTGACGTGCCCACCGAACATGTAGCGGATCTTTGCCACCTGATTGGCCAGCTGGTCCATCGCCTGGAGCATGAAGTCGATGTACATGATCTCGACGACGGGCCGCATCCCCATGAGTGCGAGCCCAAGCGCCGTGCCGATGATCGCCGCTTCGGAGATGGGCGCATTGAAGACGCGGGAGCGGCCGAAGACGCCGAGCAGCCCGGCTGTGACCTGAAACGACCCACCGTAGTCGGCGACGTCCTGCCCGTAGAGCAACACCCGCCGGTCGCGCTGCATCTCCTCGACTAGCGCCTCCGCTATGGCCCGCCGCTGCGGGATCGCTTCGGGCACGGACCGCCTAAACGAGGTGAGTTTGTCGACATTCGCGTCGGTCGTCTGGAGGGTCGCGGGAATCAGGTCGGAAGTGCTCACAGCCATCAAATCCGCCGTCATGCGCGCGGGATCCGGCTCGGGCGCGTTGGCTGCCTCGATGGCCGCCGTACGGACGCGCTCGAAGACCTCGTCACGCAGAGCAGCCACGCCACCCTCGGTCATTACTCCAGCGTGGATGAGCGAGGCGGGGAAGGTCAACAGCGGGTCGCGGCGCTTCCACGCCGCGACTTCATTCTCGCTGCGGTACCGCCGGCCGTCGTCGCTGAGTGAGTGCCCCAGGTAGCGATAGGTTTCAAATTCCAGCAAGACGGGACCGTCGCCGCCCAGGCATAGCCGGCGGGCACGCCGGACCGCGTCCCGCACGGCCAGCACATCCATGCCGTCGACGATCTCCGCGTGCATGTTGTCGTCGGCGAACCCGGCACCGCGCCGGGCAAGGTGGCTGACGCCGGTGACCTCGCCGATGCTCTGTCCACTCTCGGCATACTGATTGTTCTCGATCAGGAAGATCACCGGCACGCCGCGCGGGAATTGCTTCTGGGCCGCGAAGTTCATCGCTTCCAGCACGACGCCGTTCGCCAGCGCCCCGTCACCCAGGAAACACCCAACGACAAATGGGTCGGTGACTCCGTACGACGCCAGGGCCGCACCGACTGCCACCGCGCTGCTTCCGCCCACGATCGCGTTGGCGCCCAAATGGCCTCGGGAGACATCGGCGATGTGCATGCTGCCGCCTCGACCGCCGCAGTAGCCGTCCGCTCGGCCGAACAACTCCGCGAACATCCGGTAGAGATGCCAGCGCGCCCCGCGTTCGTGGACCGGGAGGGACGGCTGCCACCCCGGCCGGCCGACAAACTCACGCATCGCCGCCTCATCCATGGCCGCAATCAGGCGCATGCCGTGTGAGATGGTGTGCCCGTGTCCGCGGTGCGTGCTGGTGATGCGGTCGTTCGGGTCCAGCGCGTCCAGCACACCCGCGGCGACCGCTTCTTGTCCAATACTGGTATGTGTTGCGCCGATGTACCGGAACCCGGGCGCAGGGACGAACGTGGCGCTGCGCGCCGCGACCAGCGTTTCTTCAAACGCCCGGATCGTGAGCATCACCTCGAGGAGCCCGCGCGCGCCATCGGGGGCGAGCGATCCGTCCGCCAGGGCATCGCGGATCGTACTTGTGTAGGTATGGCGGGGAATGGAGGGCAGCGCGAGCGCATCGCGCTGGGAGGCCGGGAACCGATCGAGGTCGCGGGGCACGGGCTAGGCCACCGCGGGCCGGATCCGCGCGGCCATCTCGGTGAGCGCGCGGGGCACGCTCATCTCACCGACGATCGCCGCGCGCGCGCATTGCCAGATCGCCTCTTCGACATCCGGCCAGCGGGAGATCGCCGGCGGGAATAGGGCGGCGTCGACCGACTGTTCCAGGAGAGCCCAGCGACGCGCCGCCATCGAGCCGGGCGAAGATTCGGCCCGCACCTTTGACAGTACGACCGGGCGCGTCGGCAGGCTACCGCGCCGCGCTTCAACAAGCTGGCTCTCTTCCGACGTGAGAAATCGGAGCAGTTCCACGGCCGCGGGACGGTCGCGCGCTGTGACCGGGATCGCGAACGTGTGAGAGCCCGCGTAGATGTGGCGTCCTCGCGGACCGGACGGGTAGAGGGCAAGGTCAAAGACCTCACGCACGCTGGACAGGGCGGGGTCAATGTACGTGTAGAATCCTCCCGGCCAGTCCGTGGTCATCGCGGCACGGCCTTCGCGAAAACACGTCGCGACCTCGTCATAATGCCAGTCCGGCGTCTCGGGAGGCGCCGCCCCCCGCTTGTAAAGCTCGACCAGGAGGCCCAGAGCCCATCGTCCCGCCTCGTCGTCCACAGCCGGCTCCCCCCGGTCGGTCAACAGGCGTCCGCCGGAGGCGGCAAGCAATTCGAAAAAATGCCCAAACAGCCCCGACTCCCGGCCTGGAAACGCAAACCCATGTAGCGCCGGCGCCCGCGCAAAATGCAACGCGATAGTCCGGAGTTCGTCCCAGGTATTGGGAACCCGCAGTTCGGCGCCGGCGCGGGTTTTGAACTCCCGGCGTTCCCTGGCATCAGCGAACAGGTCAGTCCGATAGTACAGGAGCTTGATATCGAGGTTGCGGGGGAGCCCGTAGAGCGCGCCGTCGATCCTCGCCAGCGACAACGTCCTCGGATGGAACGCCGCGACTTCGTCGGGACCGAGATCGTCATCCAGCGGGGTCAGCCACTGCCGCTGCGACGGCGCGTACTTGGTATGGGTCGAGATGAGATCGAACGCCGCCGTCTTCCCGCCGAATTCCTCTGCGATCCGGGCGTTGAGCGCGGGGTGCGGCATCGCGCCTGCCACCTCAACGCCCTGTCCGGTCTGCCGTTCGAACTCCGTAAGTCGAGCGTACAGCGGATCGTACATCGGCCCGCCGACCAGAAGGACGCGAAGCTTCCGCAGGGCCATGGAAGTAGTATATCCGGCCAGGGCAGGAGAGGTCGCAGGTGCCGCGAAGTGTTGGCCATCCCAAGCTCTATATCCCAGACTCGACCGGCGAGGAGGTGAGCGGCGAGGCGTCAGGATCATCACCAATCGTGGCAGGAGGTGAACGATTGATGCAACGGCATCTCCGCTTGTCGCTCGCGCTGCTGGGCGTGCTGGTCCTGGGATGGACCGCCGTCGCCCCGGCCGCGTCGAGCATGCCATACCAGGGCGTGACGGTGAACGTCTTGACCTTCACCGGGCCGCAAATTGCCGAACCCCTGCAGCGGCGAGGTCCTGAGTTCACCAGGCTCACCGGCGCAAAGATCAACGTCGTCACTGTTCCGTTCAGCGACCTCTACCAGAAGATTCTCACCGATATGGCGACGCGCACGAACAGCTACCATGCATTCGTCTTCGCGCCGCAGTGGATGGTAGACTACATCACCGCGGATTACCTGGAGGACATCACCGACCGCGTCAAAGGTGACGCCGCCCTGCAGTGGAACGACATCGCGCCGTTCTTCCGCGACTTCAGCGCCAGCTATGCGGGACGGATCTATACGATTCCGCTGGACGGCGATTTCCAGATGGTCTACTACCGCTCCGATCAGCTCGCGCGCGCAGGGTTGCAACCGCCCCAAACCTGGGATGACTACCTGAAGGTCGCCCGGGCGCTGCATAAAAAAGACCTGAATGGCGACGGCAGGGCGGACTTCGGATCCTGCATCGCCAAGAAGCGCAACGCGCAGTCCTACTGGATGGTGTGGTCGGTGGCCGCGGCCTACCTGCAGAGCCGCGGGACGAGCCAGGGGTCGTTCTTCGACGTACAGACGCTCCGACCGCTCACCAATAACGCCGCGTTTGCCGAAGCGCTGCGCATCTACGTCGAGACCGGCCGATACGGCCCGCCGGACGAGTTGAACTGGGACGTTGGCGACTCCCGTGCCGGCTTCGTCACCGGACGCTGCGGGCTGAGCGTCGACTGGGGCGACATCGGGACGCTGGCCATCGACCCCAAGACCTCCAAGGTCCAGGACAAGGTCGGCGCGGTGAGTCTGCCCGGCACGAGGCGCGTGCTGGACCGGGCCACCGGCCGGCTGGTCGCGTGCAACAGTACCACCTGCCCGTACGCCGTGGGCGGCGTGAACCACGCGCCGTTTGCCGCGTTCGGGGGATGGTCGGGCGGGATCAACAAAGCCGCCCCGGACAAGGTCAAGGCGGCAGCCTACGCGTTCCTCTCGTACATGAGCCAGCGCAAACAGGCCAACGTCGACGTGACGATCGGCATCACCGGATTCAACCCGTACCGGACGTCGCAGTTCAAGAACCTCAGCAACTGGAGAAAGGCGGGAATGAGCGCGTCCGCAGCCAGGAACTACCTCGGCGCGATCGAGGCCAGCCTGAACAGCCCGAACATGGTGCTCGATCTGCGCGTCCCGCAGAATCAACGCTACCAGCAGGTGGTGCTCGACACGGCGATCGCCAAGCTCCTGGCGAAGCAGATCACCGTCCAGCAGGCGATGAAGGAAATCACGGACGGGTGGGAGTCGATTACGAACGAGCTCGGCCGCGATGCCCAGGGCCAGGCGTATCGGGCGAGTCTGGGCGTCAAACGGTAAGGCCGGTCGTCGCGGGAGTGGTTTCCGTCCCGCATGCTGACTGATCGGGATCTCCGCGGGACAGGGTCTCCGAACGGCCCTGTCCCGCTTTTGCGCCTGCACCAGATGCCTGCGGCCTGGATCGACCGCCAGGCAAAATCCCTGTTCTTG
>JAIBHM010000098.1 GCA_020028535.1 Armatimonadota bacterium
GCTCCCGGCAGGTATGCAATGCCACCGAGCACGCTCATCACGAGAAGGTCGATCGAGAAGTTGAACGCAAAGGGGGAGGGGCTGACGAAGCCGAGATAGTGGACGTAGAGAGCGCCTGCGAGCCCCGCGAACGCGGCGCTGAGCGCTAGCATGCGGGCTTTGTAGAACGCGGGGTTGATGCCGAGAGTTGCGGCTGCGACCTCGCTCGCCCGGATCGCGGCCAGCGCCCGCCCGATGCGCGAATGGATGAGATTCCGTCCAAGCCACAGCGCCACGAGGACCAGAGTCCAGATCAAGTAGTAATAGGCTCGATCGCCCGCGATGATGGTTCTGCCGACCGACAACGGCGGGATGCCGGTCAGACCTGTGGGCCCGCCGGTCAGGCCCTGCACGTTCCGGATCACCACATCGACGACGATGTTGAGGCCGAGCGTCCCGAGCACGAGGAAGTGGCCGCGCAGGAAGAAGATCGGGGCGCCGATCAGGTACGCGATGAACGCCGCACCAGTAACGGCCAGCATCACCCCAAGCACCGGCGGAAGACCCAGCCGCAGCGTCGTGATCGCGGAGATGTACGCCCCGATTCCGTAAAATGCAGCCTGACCGAGAGAGACTTGTCCCGCGTGGCCTGCCAGCAGAGTCAGCCCGATGACGATCAGGCTAAACAGACCGACGAAGATGAAGATGCCGAGACTGACGCGACCGGTCACGAGAGCCGGCGTGATGATGAGGACAACGATGAACCCAAGGAGCCACAGGCGCTGGGTCACTTAAGCACGCACCAAGCAATATTCACCGGCCTCACCGCCTGCCCAGTAGAGACATCTACTCTTGCGCCACTTCCTCGCTGACGATCCAGCCGACCCGCAGTGTCGCGATGGCCCGCCACAAGAGCACAACAATCAACGCGCCGAAAGCGATGGCATCGCGGTAGTTCGAGGAGATCAGGCCTGTGCCAAGCGACTCCACAATCCCAAAGAGGATGCAGGCGACCACCGTCCACGGATAGCTGGCCATCCCCACGACCACGGCGCCCACGAATCCCTTGAGGCCAAGGATGAGCCCCATGTCGTAGGTCGCCAGCGTCAGGGGGGTAATGAGCACCCCGGCTAAGCCCCCGAGGCCCCCGGCAATCGTCCACGCGAGTGTCCCCATCCACTCAACTCGGATTCCGACGAGCCTGGCTGCGGTCGGATTCACGGCGCACGCACGGAGCGACTTGCCGCGGATGGTCTTTGTAAAGAACAAATACAAGACGATCAGGGCGACGGCTGTCACACTGATCACCCACAGGCTCTGCCGCGTCAAGACTGCGGACAGGATGCGAATCGGCGGTCCCACCGTGAACGGCCGAAGCGTGTATGGATCGGTGCCCCAGAGAAGCAACAGCACGCCCTTGAGAGCCAGATGAACAGCGATCGTGATGATCAGCAGGACCAGCGGCGTCGCGTTCCGGACAGGACGGATCGCGGCGCGGTGGATGCCTCCTCCGAGCAGTGCGGCAGCCGCGACGGCCGCGACGAGCGACACGGGCAAGGGCAGGCCGGCCGCCATGAGACTCACGGCCAGGAGCGCGCCGAAGGCGGCAAACTCGCCCTGAGCCACGTTCACGACCCGGGTCACGCTGTGGATGGCAACGAGTCCCAGCCCCAGCAGCGCATAGATTGTTCCATTGATGATTCCGCTGGCAATAAACTGAGCGATCTGCTGCGAGAGGGACATGGGAGGAGTGAAGAGGGCTTCACCATGCCGCAAAAGCACTCCTCGCAGGACCACTTATCCGCCGATAGAACGCTGTACAATGTGAAACAAGGATTGCACCCGGGCGCGGAAGCGACCGTAACAGTCACCGTGACACCGGATATGGTGGCCACGTTTGAGGAACTGGGGCCGGTGCACCCGCTGTACTCCACCTGGTCCATGGTCCGGCACATGGAGCTCGCGTGCCGGAAGATCATCCTGCCGTATCTCGAGCCCGGAGAAGACGCGGTCGGCCACAGCATCAGCGTCACCCATCTGGCGCCCACCGGCATTGGAGAACGCGTCACCGCGCGGGCGCGGTTGATCGAGCTCGACGGGCGGCGCATCGTCTGCGCTGTGGAGGCGCACAATGAACACGAGCGGATCGGGGAGGGCACACAGGTACAGATGGTGGTGAGAAAAGACAGGTTGGCCGCACTCATCGAGCAGCTTCAGCGCCGTGTAGGAGCGCGATGAGTCACCAGCTGAAAGGCTCTCTCGTTCCCGTCGTCACCCCGTTCCACGGTGGCCAGTTCGACGAGCCCCGGTTTGTGCAGCTGCTGGAATGGCAGATCGAGAGCGGCAGCCACGGCGTGGTTATTGCGGGCACGACGGGCGAACCCGGCTCGCTGAGCCTCGACGAGCGCGAGCACCTGATCGACATGTCTGTGCGCACCGTGCGCCGCCGCGTGCCGCTGATCGCCGGCACGGGAACGGCGAACCACGCAGAGACGCTGCGTCTCACCAGGTTCGCGAAGAAGGCCGGCGCCGATGCGGGGCTGGTAGTCGTTCCCTACTATGTCCGCCCGACGCAGGACGGTCTGTACCGGCACTTCCGCAGCATTGCCGACCAGGTGGATATCCCCATCATCATCTACAACATCCCGGGGCGGACGGCCGTGAATATGGAGCCTCACACGATGGCCGCGCTGGCACGGGACTGCCGGAACATCATCGGCGTCAAAGAAGCGAACAAAGATTTCGAGCACATCAACCGGGTGCTCCATGCCTGCGACCGGTCGTTCCTGGTCTACTCGGGCATCGAGCTGCTGTGCTTCCCGGTGCTGGCCATCGGCGGCGCGGGATACGTGAGCGCCACCGGAAACGTGCTGCCGAAGGATGTCGCCCGGCTCTATGACCTTACGGCAGCCGGAAAATGGGACGAAGCTCGCGAGCTGCACTATCGCCTGCTACCGATGAATGACGCGTTGTTCCTCGAGACAAACCCCGTGCCGGCGAAAACGGCGCTCGGGCTGATGGGCAAGATTGATCCCGAGGTCAGATTGCCCCTCGCCCCCATGGCTCCCGAGAACGTGCAGAAACTGAAGCAGGTGATGACCTCGTACGGTTTGCTTGCCGAACCCGCCCGCGTTGGTGGATCGAGCACGCCGTGAGCGATGCGCCCGAGCGAGCATCACAAGTCGTGGTCGGCCCGGCCCGGCATTTCATCGACGGCGAGTTTGTTGACGGCGTCGAAGGCCGCACATTCGCGACCTTGAATCCGGCCACCAATGATCCGCTTACACAAGTCGCCGAGGGTGGCCAGGCAGACGTCGACCGGGCCGTTCGCGCTGCGCGCAAAGCGTTTGACACGGGACCGTGGCCGCGGATGGCTCCCGCCGACCGCGCGAAAGCATTGACGAGGGTGGCCGATGCCATCGATCACCACGTCGATGCGATCGCCCTCATGGAGACGCTCGACACGGGGATCCCCATCAGCCAGGTGCGAAAGGGGCAGATCCCACGGGCGGCCGACAACTTCCGCTTTTTCGCGGAGATGGCGACCCGGATGACGGGCGAGACGTACCCGGTAGGCGAGACGTTCGTCAACTACACTATCCGGCAGCCCGTGGGCGTGGCGGGCCTCATTACGCCCTGGAACACCCCGTTCATGCTTGAGACGTGGAAGGTCGCGCCGTGCCTCGCGGCGGGAAACACGTGCGTGCTGAAGCCCGCAGAATGGGCTCCGGTGAGCGCGCAGGAACTGGCGGAAGTCATTCAACACGCGGACCTGCCGCCGGGCATTTTCAATGTCGTGCAGGGCTTCGGTGAGACCACCGGAGCGGCCCTCGTGGCTCACCCGATGGCTCAGTTGATCTCGTTTACCGGTGAAACCACGACGGGGAAGGAGATCATGCGCAACGGTGCGGCGACGCTGAAGCGGTTCTCAATGGAACTTGGAGGGAAGTCGCCCGTGGTCGTGTTCGCGGATGCCGATCTCGACCGCGCGCTCGACGCCACGATCTTCGGATTGTTCTCGCTGAACGGTGAGCGATGCACGGCCGGCTCGCGGCTGTTCGTCGAAGAGCCAATCTACGACGCATTTGTCGACAACGTGGTCCGGCGCGCTTCCAACATCCGGGTCGGCGGTCCACTAGAGGAGACCACAGAACTGGGTCCCCTGATTCATCCCGAGCATTGGACGCGTGTCTCGGGCTACATCGAGGTTGGACTCAAAGAGGGCGCACGGGTCGCCACCGGCGGCAAACGGCCGGAGCGGTTTCCGCGCGGCAACTACCTCGAGCCGACCGTCCTGGTGGACGTCCACAACGGGATGCGGGTCGCGCAGGAAGAGATCTTCGGACCGGTACTCGTGGCGATCCCGTTTCGAGACGAGTCAGAGGTCGTCCGGATGGCCAATGACACGCGGTACGGTCTCGTGGCCTACGTATGGACGCGTGATGCGTCGCGTGCGCACCGGCTGGCCGCGGCCGTTGACGCGGGAATGGTCTGGATCAATTCACAGAACGTGCGGGACCTCCGCACGCCCTTCGGAGGAATGAAAGAGAGCGGGATCGGCCGAGAAGGCGGCCACTACAGTTTCGATTTCTATACAGAGCTGAAGACCGTGCACGTCGCGCTGGGTGCACATCACATTCCGAAAATGGGCACTGGGGGGCAGCCGTAATGCCCGCGCGTACGGGCGCGCAGTTCATCGAGGGGTTGCGCAGTCAGTCTCGAGAGGTGTGGGTCGGCGGCGAGCGCGTCAAAGACGTCGCCACACACCCCGCGTTTCGGAATGTCATTCGGAGCCTTGCTGCGCTGTACGACATGCAGCACGACCGTGCCGCCCGGCAGGACATGACGTATATCTCGCCCTCGAGCGGGGAACGGGTCGGGCTCTCGTTCCTCATGCCGCGCTCGCGCGACGACCTCAGCCGCGTCCGGCGCATGATGAAGCACTGGGCAGACTATTCAGGTGGCATGATGGGCCGGTCGCCCGACTACCTGAACCGGGCCGCGATGGCCTTCGCCGCCGCTGCCGAGTATTGCGGCCAGAACGACCCCCGATTCGCCGACAACGTCAGACGGTATTATGAGCTGGTCCGGGAACGCGACCTCTGCCTGACCCATACGCTGATCAATCCCCAGGCCAACCGCGCCGCCGGCCCTGCCGGGCAGACCGATCCGTATCTCGCCGCGGGCGTCGTGAACGAAACGGACGGCGGCGTGGTGATCCGCGGAGCACGGATGCTGGCCACGCTGCCGATCGCAGACGAGATCATGGTTTTTCCGTCGACACTACTGCGCGGTGCCCAGGAGGACCGTCCGTATGCCTTTGCGTTTGCGATTCCCTGCGGCATCCCCGGACTGAAGTTCATCTGCCGCGAAACGTTCGATGCCGGTGGGAACGCATTTGACTATCCGCTGACCTCACGCTTTGAGGAGATGGATGCGGTCGTCATCTTCGACGACGTGCTGGTCCCGTGGGAGCGGATTTTTCTGCTCGGCGATGTGGAGCGGGCGAACAAAGCGTTCTCGGCGACGGGGGCCGTGGCGCACATGGCGCACCAGGTTGTAACCAAGAACATCGCCAAGACCGAGTTCATCCTCGGCGTGGCGTCCCTGATCGTCGATGCGATTGCGATCGAGCAGTTCCAGCATGTCCAAGGCAAGATCGCCGAGATCATCTACTATCTCGAGAGCATGAAGGCCTACATCCGCGCGAGCGAGGCCGACGCCGCCGTGGATCGGTGGGGAGTCATGACGCCGGCCTGGCCGCCGCTGGATGCGGCACGGAATATGTTCACGTGGATGTACCCGAAGATGATTGAAATCATTCAACTGCTTGGGGCGAGCGGGATGATGGCCCGGCCGACGAAGGCAGACGTTGCGGGGCCCATGGGCGCGGCTATTGAAAAGTACTACCAGGCGGCGCGCGCCAGCGCTGTGGATCGGATCAAACTGTTCCGTCTGGCCTGGGATGTGGCCCTCAGCTCCTTCGGCTCACGGCAGGTGATCTACGAGCGTTTCTTTTTCGGGGACCCTCAGACGAGCCGCGCCCGTAGCCGCGAGGACGCGAAGTCCACGATCATCACGAGCCCGACGAGCACCAGCAGCACGGTGGCGGCCGCCGGGTAGTTCAAGAGCCGCAGGTAGGTCTGGATGTAGAAGCCGATGCCGCCCGCGCCCACGAAGCCCAGCACCGCCGCCGCCCGGATGTTCGTCTCGAAGCGATAGAGGGTGAAGGAGAGGAACTGCGGCACGAGCTGCGGCAGCACGCCCCAGCGGAGCACCTGGAGCGGGGTCGCCCCGGTGGCCCGGACAGCCTCGACCGGGCCAGGCTCGATCGCCTCGATCGCCTCCGAGTAGAGCTTGGCGAGCACGGTGGCGGTGTAGACCACGACGGCCAGCACTCCGGGAAACGGCCCCAGCCCTACCGCGGCCACGAAGAACAAGGCGTAGACGAGGGTGTCCACGGCGCGGAAGACATTGAGCACGGAGCGCGCGCCGTAGAAGAGCCAGCCGGGCGCCGCGTTGCGGGCCGCCGCGAAGCCCATGGGCAGCGCCAGCACCGCGGCGACCGCGGTGCCGACCACCGCGATCTGGATGGTCTGCACCGCCCCGCGGAGGGCGTTGCCGAGAACCGAAGGATCGGGTGGGAACATGCGGCGCAGGAAGTCCCACATGAACGGCAGCCCTTCGATGACGCGGCCTAGCGAGACCTCGGTGGCCACCGCCGACCAGATCAAGACCGCGGCGATCACCGTCCAGCCGGCCGAGCGGCTGCCGCGGCTCATACGATCGCGCCACCGTCCCCGCCCGCACTCGCGGGGCCAAAGATGCGTGCGCTTGCCGCCGCGTCGAGCGAGGCCGGGGGGCCGTCGTGGACCACGCGGCCTCGACTGAGCCCGATGATGCGCTGGCCGTACGCCTGGGCCAGCTCCAGCACGTGGAGCGACGCCACCACCGTGATGCCGTCCTCCCGGTT
>JAIBHM010000099.1 GCA_020028535.1 Armatimonadota bacterium
CGCCGGGCCTGGCGGGCTTGAGGCAGGTGGTGGCTGCATTCCGGGGGGCATTTCCGGACCTGCGCATCACGATCGAGGACATATTCGCGGAGGGCGACAGAGTCGCCGCACGCGTCACCGCCCGTGGGACCCATCGGGGAGAGTTCATGGGCATCCCCGCCACCGGCCGCTCGATCGAACTCCGAGGCATTCGCATTGATCGCATCTCCGGTGGCAAGATCGCAGAACACTGGGCCAGCTTCGATCAGCTGGGACTGATGCAACAGCTGGGTGTCATCCCATCGGGCGCGGCACCAGGAAGATAACGCGGGGGAGGTTCCGAAGATGACCGTGGAGGAACGCAGTGCCATCCGGCGTGAGATTCGCGTGAAGGCCCGCCCGGAGACCATCTTCCCGTTGCTGACCGATCCGTCCAGAATGATCCGCTGGAAAGGCGCCCTGGCGGAGCTCGATCCCCGCGCCGGTGGGATCTACCGGGTACAGTTCAACAGCCGCGATATCGTGCGCGGGACATATGTGGAGGTCGAGCGGCCTCGCCGCGTGGTGTTCACGTGGGGATGGGAGGGCAGCGGAGCAGTCCCGCCGGGCTCCAGCACTGTCGAGATTACCCTCACGCCCGACGGCGACGGCACGATTGTCAGGCTGGTGCACCGGGATCTCCCCGAGGAGGCTCGGGCAAAGCACGTGCAGGGCTGGGATCTGTACATCCCGCGACTGGCCATCGCGGCTGCGGGAGGTGACCCGGGCCCGGATCCGAACGTGGAAGCAGGCAAGGTGTAGGGGAGGGTTCACCAAAAACAGGGAGGTGGTCGGAATGGGCAAGCCTGTCACGCACTTCGAAATCTTGGGCAAGGATGGAAAGCGGCTGCAAAAATTCTATGCGGATCTCTTCGACTGGAAGGTCGACACGAATAATCCGATGCAGTATGGGATGGTCGACACGGGCGCGAAGGGCATCAACGGCGGCATCGCGGCCGCGCAGCAAGGCAGTCCGGGCGGTGTCACCTTCTACGTCGAGGTTGAGGACCTGGGTGAATATCTTCGCACGGCCGAACGACTCGGAGGCAAGACACTGATGCCTCCAAGCGAGGTCCCAGGGGGACCGGCACTGGCGATATTCGCCGACCCTGAAGGAAACCGGATCGGCCTCGTCAAGGCAGGCAGCATGTAGCAGCCTTCAGCGTGCGACCGGGGCCGGACCGGCTCTTGCAATCAGAGAGCGGACGGCCCCGGCGATGTGCCCAGCGCTGATCCCCGCGGCATCCAGCAGTTCCTCCGGCGTTCCCGAACCCGGCATTCCCCGCACTCCCAGAGCCGTCACGTGCGGGAACGGGACGGTGCCGGCGAGTGCCGACAATACCGCTTCGCTGAGTCCGCCCTCGGGCCAGTGATCTTCCGCCACGACGATCCGTCCGGTTTCGCGGGCCGTTTGCTGCAGCATCTGCCGGTCGATCGGCTTGACGGAATAGGCATCGATGACGCGCACAGGTATGCCTTCTGACGCCAGTTGCTCGGAGGCGCGGAGGGCCTCGTGCACCGTGATCCCCGCCGCGACGATCGTCGCCTGATCGCGGTCTGACCGCCGGAGCACGGCGCTCCCTCCGACAATGAAGCGGTGATCGGGAGGATACAGCACCGGCGTCTTCTCCCGCGTCGTGCGGATGTAGACGATCCCCGGGCGGTCCGCCATCGCCGCGACCAGTTGCGCCGTCTGGTTGGCGTCACACGGGTACAGCACGGTACTCCCGCCCACAGCCCTCATCATGGCCAGATCCTCGAGACCCATCTGCGACGGGCCGTCCTGGCCGATCGAGACCCCGGCATGCGAGCCGCAGAGTCGCAGGCTGGCGCGGGAGACCGCCGCCATCCGGATAAAGTCGTAGGCCCGGGTGAAGAACGCCGCGAACGTGGAGGCAAACGGGACGTACCCGCGCGCCTGCAGGCCGACCGCCGCCGCGACCAGCTGCTGCTCCGCAATGTACATCTCGAAGAAGCGGTCGGGATGGGCTTTGGCAAACTCCTCAGCGTACGTCGAGTTGCTCACTTCGCCGTCCAGCGCCACGACGTCGGGCCTGGCTGCCCCCAGCGCCTTGAGCGCGTCGCCATAAGCCCGGCGGGTCGCTACGGACTCGCCTACTTTATAGGAAGGAACTGAGACAGGTCGGGGGTCCGGTCTGGCACCCGGCTGGCGGGGTTCGGGTTTCCGAACGTTAACGGTGATGGCCCGCGGGCCGCCGAGGGCACGGATCGCCGCCTCGGCATCGTCTCTGGGCAGCGCCTTCCCGTGCCAGTTGTCTTTGTTCTCGATTGTCGCCGCGCCCTTGCCCTTGACCGTGCGGGCCAGGATCATCATCGGAACGTTCGTCGTCGCCCCCGCGCGGGTGTAGGCATCATCGATCTGCTCCATGTTGTGGCCGTCGATCTCGATCGCCGTCCAACCAAACGCCCGGGCGCGCGCCGCATAGGCGGCGGTGTTCCACTCGAGCATCGTCGGCCCGCGCTGCCCGAGCCGGTTCACGTCCACGATGCAGGTCAGATTGCCGAGCTTGTAGAACGCGGCGTGCTCGACCGCCTCCCACACCGAGCCCTCGGCCATCTCGCTGTCTCCGGAGAGGACCCAGACACGGTACGGCAGCTTGTCGAGATACTTGCCGGCCAGGGCCATGCCCACCCCGATCGGGAGTCCCTGTCCCAGCGAACCGGTCGCCACCTCCACCCAGGGGAGAACTGGGGCGGGGTGCCCCTCGAGGCGGCTGCCCAGCTTGCGGAGGGTCATCAGCTCAGCGTCGGTGATGGCGCCCGCCGCCTTGAAGATCGCGTAGAGCAGCGGGCTGGCGTGCCCCTTTGAGAAGAGCAGATGGTCGTTATTGGGATGCTTCGGGTTGGCGAAGTCGTACCGGAGATGCCCTGCCACCAGCGCGGCCATCAGGTCGGCGGCCGACATCGACGAGGTGGGATGGCCGGAGCCGGCTTCGGTCGTGCCACGGATGCTGTCCACGCGCAGCTGCGCGGCAAGCTCGCGCCACTCGTCGTACTTCCCCATGGGGACCTCCGACTTACTCGCGTTCCGTCGTGGCTTTTGCGGCGACCTTGCCCTTGCCGGCCTCGAACTCCTCCATCCCCTGCTCGACGGCCACCCAGGACAGCGTCGCGCACTTGACCCGTACGGGGAATTTGCGCACGCCCTGCAGGGCCATCAAGTCGCCGAGCTCGTCTTCAGGAACGGCCTCGCCGTGCATCATCGCCTTGAAGCGTCCGGACAGGGCGCGGGCTTCCTCGAGCGTCTTGCCCTTGATCTGCTCGGTCATCATGGAGGCCGAGGCCTGGCTGATCGAGCAGCCCCGCCCAACGAAGCGCACGTCCGAGATCGTTGTGCCGGTCAACTTCACGTAAATCGACAGTTCATCCCCGCACAGTGGGTTGGCCCCCTCCACCTTGATATCCGGCTCAGGGATCTCCCCCCTGTTTCGAGGATGGGAGTAGTGATCGAGGATCAGTTCGCGGTAAAGGTCGTCCAGGGCCATCTCAAATCCTAGGGCTTCGGCGCAGTCGCGGTTTTCGGGGAGAACAAGTTCCGGACCGTGTACAGCCCCGCCACGAGCGTGTCGATATCCGCTTCGGTATTGTACAGGTACAGGCTCGCCCTTGTCGTCGCGCTCACACCGAGGGCCCGGTGGAGCGGTTGCGCGCAGTGATGGCCGGCGCGAACGGCGATGCCATCCTGGTCGAGCACCTGCGCCACATCGTGGGGGTGAGCGACGTCAAGCTCGAACGAGAGCGCACCTCCCCGGCGCATCGGGCTCTCCGGGCCGAAGAGACGCAATCCCGGAATCTCTCCCAGCCGCCTCATGGCGTAGACGGTGAGACGCTGTTCGTGGTCGCGGATGGCCTGCATGCCGATGGCCTTGAGGTAATCGACCGCCTCCCCCCAGACGATACAGTCGGCGATGTTTGGAGTCCCCGCCTCGAACTTGTAGGGCGGGTCCTTGTACGTTGTCTTATCGAGATGCACGAGCATGATCATCTCGCCGCCACCCTGGAACGGGGGCATGGCATCGAGGATGTCGTAACGCGCCCACAGAGCGCCGGCCCCTGTAGGGCCGCACATCTTGTGGGCCGAGAACGCGAAGAAGTCGGCTCCGAGCGCCTGCACGTCCACCGACATGTGCGGGGCGCTCTGGGCACCGTCCACCAGCACCTTTGCACCGGCGGCATGTGCCTTGGCGGCGATCTCGCGGATGGGATTGATCGTGCCGAGAACGTTGGATTGGTGCGTCAGCGCGACCAGGCGGGTGCGGTCCGTGAGCAAACGGTCGAACTCATGGAGCTGCAGCATCCCTTGCTCATCAAACGGCACAAACCGCAGCCTCGCTTGTCGCTCGGCTGCGAGCAGCTGCCACGGCACCAGATTGCTATGGTGCTCCATCTCGGTGAGAATGATCTCATCCCCGGCCCGGACGTTGGCGCGGCCCCAGGCGTAGGCGACGAGGTTGATCGCCTCCGTGGTGCTGCGCGTGAAGATCAATTCCTCGGGACGCGGGGCGTTGATGAAGGCGGCCACTTTCACGCGGGAGGCTTCGTAGGCCTGGGTGGCCTGCTCGGCAATCTTGTAGATGCCGCGGTGAACGTTGGCGTTGTACTCGCGGTAGTACCGGACGAGCGCGTCGATCACACGCTGAGGTTTCTGGGAGGTCGCGGCGCTGTCAAGGTAGGTCAGCGGTTTGCCGTTCATCCGCTGGCTGAGGATCGGGAAGTCTTCGCGGATCGTCGCCGAAAGCATCGCCGTCTACACCTTGTGGGGCATCCCCCGCCCGCGCTGGGGCTCCGGCAGCACGAGGATCTGGCCGTCGTCAACCTTCACGGGATACGTATTCACCGGCACGACAGCGGGCAGCGACAGCACGCGACCGGTGCGCACGTTGAACCGCGACCCGTGTTTGGGACAGGTCACGATCTCGCCGTTGCGCGCGCCGGCGGAGAGCGACGCCTCTTCGTGCGTGCAGGTATCGTCGATGGCGTAGTAGGTGCCGTCCACGTTGAACACGGCGATGCGGCGTCCCTCGTGTTCCACGACGGTCGCCGCTCCCGGCGGCACGTCTGCGGCCGCCGCCACACGCACAAAATCCGCCATCCGGGTGATCTCCGGTGTCATTGTACCATCTTGCGGTCAACGTCCTGCTGCAGCCGTAGACGCACACCTTCCAGCGGCACGCGGTCGAAGAGTTCGGCGAAGAACCCTTCCACCACCATGCGCACAGCGTCCACACGCCGCAGCCCGCGGCTCATCAGATAGAACAGGTGCTCCTCGTTGAGCCGGCTCGTCGCGGAGCCGTGGGTGCAGCGCAGGTCGTTCGCCAGGATTTCCAGGTTCGGGATGGAGTCGGCCTTCGCGCCCTCGGACAGGATCAGGTTGCGGTTCGCCTGGAAGGCATTCGTTTTCTGCGCCCCGTGGTGCACGCGGATCATCCCGGAAAAGATCGTACGGGCCCGGTCTTTGACGGCATTCTTGTACAGCAAGTCGCTCAGCGTGTTGGGCGCGCGGTGCTCTTGCAGCGTGTGGAAATCGAAGTGCTGACTATCGTTCCCGAACACCAGGCCCAGCATCTCTGAATGGCCCCCGGGACCCTCGAGCAGCGACTCGACGTTGGTCTTCACGATCCGGCCGCCGAACCCCACGATGAGCGTGTGCAGCGTCGCGTCACGGGCAATGCGGCCGCGCACGATGCCGATCTCGGTGATCGCGGCGAGCCAATCCTGCTGGGCGATATAGCGCACCTTCGCGCCGTCCTTGACGATCAGCTCGACCACGGGATCGACAAACGCGGACCATCCGCCGGCCATCGACCCGAACTCGTCGATCAGCGTCACGCTGCTTCCCGGCTCTGCCACGATGAGGGTGTGCGGAAAGAGGGCGACGCCCGCGGATTGGATCCAGGTGCTGCTGGCCAGGGGGACGCTCACCTCGACCCCGGCGGGTACATAGAGAAACGTCCCGCCCGTCCAGAATGCACCGTGCAGCGCGCGGAACTTGGACTCCTCCGGGCGGACGCAGACGCGCATGAAATACTCTCGCAGCAGGTCCGGGTGCTCCTGCGCCGCCTTGCGTATGCTGGTAAAGACCACCCCGGAGGGCAGAGCGGGCGCTTCCGTAACCGGCCCTGAGACCGCCTCAGGGTCGGGATGGAACGCGCTCAGATCGAGGCCCTTGATATCGGTGCGGCGCCACTCCTCATCAGACGTCGAAGGCATCGGCAGCGCCTCATAGGCATCGAACGCAGCCAGCCTGAAGTCTCGCATCCAGCGAGGGTCGTTCAAGCGCTCTGAGAGCGCCTCGACCGAACTACGGGTCAGAGGGAGCAGTTGGGTCTGGGCCGACATGGGGGGTTTAGCCGACGGACCCTTCCATCTCGAGCGCGATCAGGCGGTTGAGCTCGACCGCGTACTCCAGCGGAAGTTCCTTCACGATGGGCTCGACGAAGCCGCGCACGATCATGTTCATCGCTTCGTCTGCCTTCACGCCGCGGCTCATCAGGTAGAACAGCTGCTCGTCAGACACCTTTGAGACCGTGGCCTCGTGGGTGATCGAGACGTCCTGTTCGTCGATCTCCATCGTCGGATAGGTGTCGCTGCGGGAGTCCGGGTCCAGGATCAACGCGTCGCAGCGCACAGCGGAGCGGCTGCCCGTCGCGCCCGGGTAGATCTTCACGAGCCCGCGGTACCCCGCCCGCCCCCCGTCCTTGGCAATGGACTTGCTCACGATGACCGACTGGGTGTTCGGCGCAGCGTGGATCACTTTGCCACCGGGATCCTGGTGCTGGCCCTTGCCCGCGAACGCCACCGAAAGAATCTCAGCCTTGGCGCCGGGCTCCACCATGTACACGCTCGGGTACTTCATCGTGATCTTGGAGCCGATGTTCCCGTCGATCCA
>JAIBHM010000100.1 GCA_020028535.1 Armatimonadota bacterium
CCTCGGGCTCTAATCTGGGCAGCCATGCGTTTCAACCCCGCAAAGTAGTCAGGACGGGTGGAATCCGTCAATGACCCAGTCGGGTCATTTTGCACTTCGGGATGCAACTGGGTCCGGACCTAGTTCCGTTCGCTAATCTGAACGGGCTATGCCGCGGAATATCCAATGAATCGGACGCCGTTTCGCTGAGCTAACGACAGGTAACCGAGGTGAAGGGATGCATACGCATAAGCATTATCAGTGCTCGTGTGGACACATGGTCCACGCGAATTCAGATGACGAGATGGTTCGCAAAGTGCAGGAGCACATGACGAAGCAGCACGGCAAGACAATTTCCCGCGAGGAAGTCCTCAAAGCGGCCCACGAGCACCAACACTAGGCCGGCACGCGCCACACTCTCCGACTACTCGCCCACTCCGGGAGTGGGACCGGAGGGGTCAACCGGGACCGGCCCGCGCCGGACCTGGAACGGTCCGGTGCCCTTGAACACCGCGATGGCCTGAATGATCGCGTTGCCGGGGCCGTCGCCATAGACAAGCCGGAACGCGATACCCGCCCGTCTATAGTGCAGCCATTCGCCGCGCACGCCCGCGAAGTCGCTGGCAGTGCGCTGGTCAGGCGTCCCGAAGACAATCAGCATTCTGGCCGGTCCTTCACCGACCTGGATGTGTTCAGCCGTGCGATAGGCGCCGCCGCAGTTGGTCTCCAGCCGAGTCGCCTTGCCGTCCGTATAGCTTGCAACCACGTTGCACGGGGCCATGCGCCGGAGAATATCGACGTCTCGCTGTCCCATTCCGAGGTGAAACGGACCGATGTTGCGGCTCGGCACGATCATCGCGGGCAAAGAGTTGGACGCGGGCGCGGAGACGGCGAGGAGCTGGGCTGCCAGCACCAGGAGACCTGCAAGCCACAGGCGTCTGGGCACCGTCGATTCCCTCGGCCGCCGTGTTGGGCCAGCGTTCTCGGGGCGGCTCCCTTCTTCCTTTCCCAAAAAGCGCTGCGGACCGCCACCGAGTGACGGCCCGCAGGAAATTCGCCGGAGGGGCGGAGGTGACTAGAAGTCGTCCTCAGGCATGCCCCCGGGCATTGGCATGGCGGACCTTTTCTTCTCCCGCTTCTCCACAACGATGGCTTCGGTGGTCAGCAGGAGGCCCGCGACCGACGCGGCATTCTGAAGCGCCAGACGCACGACCTTGGTGGGATCGGGCACACCGGCCTTGATCATGTCGGTGAATTCCCCGGTGACCACGTTGTACCCGGTGCGGCCGGTCTCCCGCTTCAGCCGTTCGACGATCAGGCTGCCTTCCACGCCGGCGTTGGCCGCCAGCTGGCGCGTCGGCTCTTCCAGCGCGCGGCGCACGAGGTTCAGGCCGATGGCTTCGTCGCCTTCGGCCTCCAGCTTCTCCAGGGCGCTCAGCCCGCGGATGTACGCCACTCCGCCCCCGGGGACAATGCCTTCCTCGACCGCGGCTTTCGTCGCGTTGAGCGCGTCCTCGAACCGGTGCTTCTTCTCCTTCATTTCGGTCTCGGTGGCGGCGCCGACCTTGATCTCCGCCACGCCGCCGGAGAGCTTGGCCAGCCGTTCCTGTAGCTTCTCACGGTCGTAGTCGGAAGTGGTGTCTTCAATTTCCTTTTTGATCTGGGCGATGCGGCCCTGGATGTCCTTGCGTTCACCCTTGCCGCCAATGATGGTCGTATCGTCTTTGTCCGCCTTCAGCTTGTCGGCGCGGCCCAGCATGTCGAGTTCCACGTTCTCGAGCTTGATGCCGATGTCGTCGCTAATGAGGCGCCCGCCCGTCAGCACGGCCATGTCCTGCAGCATCGCCTTGCGGCGGTCGCCGTAACCGGGCGCTTTGACCGCAAGGCTGGCCAGTATCCCGCGCAGCTTGTTCACGACCAACGTGGCGAGCGCTTCGCCCTCAACATCCTCGGCGATCACGACCAGCGGTTTGCCGAAGCGGATGACCTTCTCCATGATCGGCACGATGTCGCGCGCCGCGCCGCTGATTTTCTTCTCCGTGAGCAAGATGAACGGCTCCTCGACCACGACCTCCATCTTGTCGGGATCGGTGATAAAGTACGGCGAGATGTACCCGCGGTCGAACTGCATGCCTTCCACGACTTCCACCGTCGTCTCGATGCCCTTGCCTTCCTCGATGGTGATGACGCCGTCCTTGCCCACTTTGTCCATGGCGTCGGCGATGATGTCGCCGACCTCGGCATCGTTGGCGGCCACCCCGGCGACGTGGGAGATGTCCTGCTTGCCCTCGACTGAGATGGACATCCTCTTCAACTCTTCCACGACGGCATCAACCGCCTTGTCGATCCCGCGCTTCACCAGCATGGGATTCGCACCGGCGGCCACGTTCTTCAGCCCTTCGCGCACGATCGCCCAGGCCAGGACCGTCGCCGTCGTCGTGCCGTCGCCGGCGGCGTCGTTGGTCTTGCTGGCGACCTCTTTCACGAGCTGGGCGCCCATGTTCTCGTTAGGATCTTCCAGCTCGATCTCCTTGGCGACGGTGACGCCGTCCTTGGTGATCGTAGGCGAACCCCACTTCTTCTCAAGGACCACGTTCCGGCCCTTGGGGCCGAGCGTGACGCGGACCGCGCTCGCCACCTTCTCCACACCGCGCTCCAGCGCGCGCCGGGCTTCTTCGCTGTACAACAGGACCTTTGCTGGCATCCTTCCGACCTCCCTTACGGTGATCGTTTTCGATTAGCACTCTGGGGGGATGACTGCTAACCCAAGTACTTATTGTGTCATTCCGCCCCCCGAAATCAAGACCCTTTTCAGGGATCAGCGGCATCCCTTTCGGCTCATTGTGGCCCCCTGGGCGGACGCCTATACTGGGAGCCATGTTGGTGCGCCGCCCCCAGATCGCGACCTGGCAGGTCACCCTTGCGGTCTTCCTCGTCCTGGTCGGGTTCCTCGTCGTCCTCCAGGTGCGGGCGGGACGAACCATCCGCCGTGAAGTGCAGTTGCCGACTCTGCGGGTCCGGGACTTGGCCGTGCTCGTCCGGCAGCAGGAGGAAGCGCTGGGGTCGCTGCAGGCTGAGGTGGAAGACCTCCGGGCCAAGTTAGGGGAATACGAGAGCGCCGCGGCCCAGGGACGCAGCTCCGCGGAGACGCTGGCGCGCGAGGTCGACTTCTACCGGATGGTGCTCGGCCTCAGGGGGGTGGACGGCCCTGGGGTCATCGTGCGTGTGAGCGAGCGTCCAATTCCCGGCGGCGTTGTTGCGCCCTCGGTCCAGGCGGGCGACCTCAGCGGGCTGGTGAATGAGTTGTGGTCGAGCGGGGCCGAGGCGATCGCCGTAAGCGGGGTGCGCGTCCTGGCCACGACGGGGTTCAAGCAGGACGAGGATACGATCGTCGCGGGGATCTTCCGGCTCGAGCCGCCCTACGAGATCCATGCGATCGGTGATCCCCACGTGCTGCAGGCGGCCCTCAACCTGCGTGGCGGGTTCGTCGAAGGTCTGCGATCGGTTGGTCTGATGGTGGAAGTGAACGATTCGGACAAGCTTCGGTTGCCGGCCTATCGCGGCCCCCTACGCTTCCGCCACGGGCGGCCGTCCCCGTAGGCGCCCAGGACCCCCGTCAGCGCGAGCGCGCGGCGCCAGACAAGGCCTCGTAGATATTCTGCGCAGGCACGACTGCGGCGACCTCAGGCCTCTCTGTCACAAACCCCACGACCATCCCCACGAGCAGCCCATCGGCCGCGTCGATCACCGGCGCGCCGCTGGTACCTGGGACGCTGTACAGCGGGAGCGCCACGGCTGAGGGATGGTTCTCGAAGCGGATCTCCCAGTAGACTCGAGGGATCGGGACGTCCACGAATCGCAGCGGACCGCCACGCTCGTTGAGCACGTAGAGCACGTGAAAGGCCCCGCCGGGGATCGGCTTCCAGTTGCGCAGCGCGCGCAAGGCGCCGCGTGGAATCCACAGCGCCATCAGGTCGAGGCCCTCCCAGCGGGTCAGCGCGCTCGCGTACACCGTCTCCCCGGTGCCCAGCGTCACCCGGTAGCGGGCGCCGTCGCGATAGCAGTGGGCGGCGGTGTAGGCCGCGCTCCGCACCTCTTCACTCCACCCGATCCAGCCCGTGCAAATCCCGCGCGTCTGCTCGGCTTCGATGTCGATGCGCACCGCGACGTCCTGCAGCAACTGCCGGACGGGTTCGACGTGTGGAACCGGGCGCTCGAGCGGCGCGGGTGTGGCCGGGGAGGGCCAGGCGAGCAAGAACAGGAACGACAGGGCCCACAGACGGGCACTGATGCGGCACACACCTGCGCTATGCCCTGCGTCGCGTCCGGCCTAGACGTAACCCCTCGAGGCATTGACAACCCTCTGACGAAAGTGCTACGCTAATCTCCCGTTTCGACGAGGGCCTCTGCGACGCCAGGGCGCAGCCGAAGAAAGCCGCGCACCGCAACCTGGCGCAAGAGTGGGGGCTTCTCAAGAACGGGACGTCAGCGGCTGTGACAGCCGAGAGATTCCTAGGGAGTCACTCGGCGACAGCCGCTGATCACTTTTCTGGGGGAACCTTCGGCGGAACCCTCCTGGCGCACGCTCCGTAGACACAGAGCGAGGGCTACGGAGGTGACATGATGCACCGGAAGTTCACCGCTGCGATTCTCGCGGCGGTCCTCGCACTCGCCCTGGTCTTTCCCGCAGCCGCGTTCGCCGACAAGGGCAAGAACGCCAAGTCCAGAGGTCCCCAGGTACGGGAGAAACTCACGGTGGAAGGCATCGTGACCTCCGTCAACAATGGCGGAGGGGCCTTCACCATTCAGGTGACGAATCCGGGGCACGCACAACGCGCCGGCTCCACGACGCTTCTGGTCCTCGTCCAGCAGGCAACGGAGTTGCAGCTTACGGGCCGCAGGGACGATGACGAAGAAGACGGCGATGACGATGACAACGGCGGCGCACGCCGCCGGGCATCCATCGCTGACATCCGTGTCGGCGACCGGGTCAAACTCGAGGGGTTCCGCCTCGATGACGGACGGATTCTGGCCCTGCGGCTTCAGATCAAGAACCGCACCGTCGCCGGTCCGGGACAATTCGAGTTCGCCGCCAGTGGTGTGGTAACGACCAAAGGCGCGAACTCACTCGTGATCCTCGCCAACGGCACACCGCGGGCGATCCTGATCACACCCTCTACCGAGTTCCGCGGGCAGCGTAACTGGTTTGGGGCCGTTCAGGCCGGCGATTTCGTCATGGTTCAGGGGACGGTGAACTCGGATGGGAGCATTGCGGCACGCCGCGTGGAGACGACCCTTAGCGGCGGCACGACCATCAGCGGCCAGATCACGTCCAAGTCGGCGGTCGGGTCATTGTTCCTGATTCTCAACAATTCCATCGCGGTGAACATGGCGGGGGATACGCAGGTCATCTCGTTCGGCCAGATTCGATCATTTCACGATCTGCGGGTGGGCCAAACAATCACCGTGACAGGCTCGCCCATTGTGATCGGCGGCGTCACCGTCGCGATCAACGCCCGCACGATCATCTTCTAACTCCGATGTTTCTCCAGCACCAGGGGATTGTATGAACACGCGCCCGATGGTATGCTTGTGCCGAGTCAATAGACCCTCCCCATATGGGGAGGGGTATCTCACGAGGAGCGATCAATGGGAGTCCACGTACACGAGGCGAAGTCGCAGCATGGCAGCCGCGAAGTCCGGACCAAGGTGGCCTCACGCCTGCGCAGCGTCGAAGGTCACGTCCGGGGAGTGGTACGCATGGTCGATGAAGGCGCCTACTGCATCGACCTGATCAAACAGACACTCGCCATCCAGCGCGCCATCGATAAGATCAACGCCATGCTCCTCGAGGACCATCTGGAGCACTGTGCGAGTAAGGCAATCTCAGCGGCGAATCCGGCCGAGCGGCGCCGCACCATCAGTGAACTCGTGGAAGTGTTTGAGATGTCCGGCAAGCTGTGACTCGCGGAGGATGCACGTGACCGCCAAACGGCTCGAACTCCCAGTAGAAGGCATGAACGACGTCCCCGTGCGCAAGGTCCAGCTGCCGGTGCGTGGGATGTCGTGCGCGTCATGCGTGGAGAAGGTGGAGCACGCGCTGCGCGGTGTGGACGGCGTGCTGAATGCCGGCGTCAACCTGGCTTCCGAGCGGGCAACCGTGGACGTGCTGGCCACCACGCCGCTGGCCGACCTGAGGCGAGCGGTGCGGGATGCCGGCTACGAGGTCCTCGACGTCGAGGGAACGGAAGGAACGCCGGCGGAGGATTACGAGCGCGACGCGCGGCGCCGCGAGATTTCGAGTCTACGCCGTAAGCTCATCATCGGCGCAGTCCTGAGCGTGCCGATCCTGTGGGGCAGCCTGCCGCACATGGGTGTGGCCGTCTGGACGCCCGAGATCCTGATGAATTGGTACGTGCAGCTTGCCCTGGCGACGCCCGTGCAGTTCTGGGCGGGCTGGCAATTCTACCGGGGCGCCTGGGCTCAGGCGCGGCATCGCTCCACCGACATGAACACGCTGATCGCGGTGGGCACCACCGCGGCATACCTGTATAGCCTCGCGGCGACGTTCTTCCCTCAGTGGTTTCGGACAGGCGGATTGGAGCCGCAAGTGTATTACGAGACGGCGGCCATTATCATCGTGCTCATCCTGCTGGGCCGGTATCTCGAAGCGCGGGCGAAGGGACAGACCTCGGAGGCCATCCGCCGCTTGATCGGATTGCGGCCGCCGAGTGCCCGCGTCCTGCGCGATAGCCGTGAGATCGAGCTTCCGGTCGAGGAAGTCCAGGTCGGCGATCTGATCGTGGTCCGGCCCGGGGACAAGGTGCCGGTGGACGGCGTCATAAAGGAAGGCCGCGCCACGCTCGACGAGTCGATGCTCACCGGCGAGTCCCTGCCGGTGGAGAAGGGACCGGGCGACGTCGTCATCGGGGCCACGAT
>JAIBHM010000101.1 GCA_020028535.1 Armatimonadota bacterium
CACCCAAGTTGATAGCATCTGGTGGAGCTGGAGGGAATTGAACCCTCGACCTCCCGCACGCCAAGCGGGCGCTCTCCCTCTGAGCTACAGCCCCAGATTCGCTATCCGCTCAACTCACGTCTCGTGTGAGGACGGCGCCGTTCAGTCGGCGCTGCTCCCGGACGAGTTCGGTTGACCCCTGGCACCGGTCGTTGCACCCGTTCCACCGGCTCGCTTCGGCCTGAGCGCCAACCTACTACTTCCGATCATCGCATGACTGGTTGGTTGATTATAGCCATCAGCAGCTACCACCGTCAATCTTCCAATCTGCTGTAAAACCGTACCGATGGAAGCAGTCGCCGATAAGTTTCCCCAGTGCTTCTTCTCCTCTGTGCCCAAGTCCGGTAGGCTTGTCCAAAGGCAAATTCCATCCCGCCAGACCGAGCTCACGCCAGCCTTCGCGCTCTCGGAGCTTGGTAGTCCCGCAGTACCACTCTACCCTATTAAGTTTTCCGTGATCCCATTCTTTCACATCCCACAGGAGATTTTTCACCTCTCGTGAGACGGTCTTCCCATTGCAGAGGATCAGCTGAATGAGAAAACTTTGAAGCTGCCAGCGGAAAAACCTGCGGCCCACTCTGAGGAGTTCCTGTTTATCGGTTTCGGGAAACGTCCGGTCACTCCATTGGGGATCGGTTGCTTCCTGCACAATGTCCAAATGCACAACGCCACCCTGAGCGTAGCTCGCGCCTAATTCCTTTGTGACTCGGTCCAGCCCCCTGAAGTATGTGAGCAGACATGCCCAAGGCCAAAATACTCACGCATGGAGGCGATCGCTCGGTCGCACTGCTGAGTGGTCAGCTCATGCCGATTAGGCGCGGAGAGAGAACTGAGATTCTGAAGAAACCTCTGATCCGGACCAGGATTCAGCGCTGCGGTGGCCACACGCGCGCTCTGAATATCGCCAAAAAAGAGCACTGGCACAGACCCGCGCAATGAACTTGGGCTTGGAGGGCGCCGAAGTCTCGTGTACATGTGACATCTTGCCCGCTCGGACAAACCGTCCACTGGAATCCGTGGGCCTCATCAATAATGGTAACGTGCTTGGAGAAAGTCGATTCGATCCTTGCTGACCTTGTAGACGATACGATGCTCCTGCGTCAAGCGTCTTGACCAGGTGCCTGGAGACAGATGCTTCAGATGTTCTGGCTTGCCAATCCCGGCATGTGGATCCCGGACGATGGCTTCAATCAAATCGAAGACCCGAAGGGCGACTTTCCGATCGGTCGCAACCCAATGCCGAAGATCATCGATGAACTCTGGCTGGAAGACCGTGTCACGGGCCGTCGGATGGCCCTCGCTTCGCTACGATCGGTCGAGCCCCAGTTCGCGACGCAGCGCTTTGATTGTCTTTGGCCCTTCCGTCCGTGCCACCGCTCGCCCGAGTGCCCGAAGCAAGCGCTCAGCGTTCTTCGGGGAACGCAGGAGATGAGCCGTCTCCTGGATACCCGCCAGCTCGTCCGCTGCAATCAGGGCGACGCGCTGTCCGCCCCGGCGAGTGATAATCACCGTGTCCCGATCCTCGGCCGCACGGTCGAGCAGCTTGGCGAGATTGGCACGAGCCTGTGTGTACGTCGTCTGCACTTGCATTTGTCACCCTCCACATGTACAGACAGACTGCCCTGTACAACAGTACAGTACATGTCTAACCACAAGCTGTCAAGGGGTTGTTCTGCTTTCGGACATGCCGTACACTTTCCCCGTCCGAGCTGAAATGGCTCTCATAATACTCCAGGCGCGTGAGGGTATTCCGATTATCGAACACTACTCGGTCTGGACCGAGTTGCCCTAGCCCATCCGGGCTATCGAACACAACTGGGTCCGGACCCAGTTGCAGCGCGGATGCACGAATGACTCGACTAGGTCATTGACGGCGTCTGTTACCGTTCAACGATCGGCGCGTCGGCCCAGAGCCGCTCGAGATTGTACAATCGCCTTGCCTCAGGTCCAAAGATATGCACGACCACCGGTCCAAAGTCGAGCAAGATCCAGCGCGCGCGGGCATGCCCCTCTCGGCCCAACAGTCGCGCACCCGCCTCCTCCAGCGCTTCAGCCACGCCGTCGCTGACGGCGCGGATCTGCACCATCGTCTCGGCCGAGCCGATCACAAAGTAGTCGGTCACGAGAGTATGCCGGCGCAGGTCAAAGACGACGACGTTGTCCGCCTTCTTTGCATCCATCGCCTCGGCGGCGGCGAGGGCGAGCTGGCGGGCGGACTTCACTCCAGCGATCTCACCGACCTCCGGTACAACCCCTGTTCGGCGATATGCTCCGCCACCTCGTCCGGAAGCAGGTAACGGATCGGCCGGCCTTCGGCCACCCGCCGGCGGATATCCGTCGAGGAAATGGCGAGCGCAGGGATCTCCATCACGTGGAGGTTATCGAGCGGCCGTCCAGTGACGTTGTACTTCCGGAGATCATGGACCTCGAGCGGAAAACCCGGCCGGCTGGCGGCGATGAACTGGCACAAGGTGAGGAGTTCCGCCGACCGTTCCCACTCACCGCGCACGATCTGCAGAATCGCATCGGCTCCGGTGATGTAGAAGAGGTCTTGCGCGCGATACTCCTTGCGCAGAGCCTCGAGGGTGTCGATCGTGAACGAGGGGCCGGGGCGGTCGATCTCGATCCGCGACACGGAGAAGCGCTCGTTGGTCTGCACAGCGCGCTGCGTCATCGTGTAGCGGTGCTCCGGGTCGGTCACCTGGTCCAGTGCCTTGTGCGGCGGGTACCGGTTCGGCACAAAGAAGACGTGCTCGAGCGTGAATTGGACCCGGGCCTCCTCCGCGGTCACAAGATGCCCGTAGTGCACCGGGTCAAACGTTCCGCCCATCACGCCCACGCGAGCCACAGGTCCCCTCGTCTACCTCGGCACCGGCTCGCCCGGCTGGCGCACCTGAGCGAGCAGGTCCGCCGCCGCGTACATAAGCGCTTCGACGCCCTCCCCCGTTGCTCCCGATATCGCGAAGGCCTGATATCCCCTCTTCCCGACAGCCGCCGCCACGGCCGCGGCACGCTCCCGCGCCTGCGGCTGATCGATCTTGTTTAGTGCCACGAGCATCGGCCGCTGCTCCAGGGCCGGGTCGTAGAGCCGCAGCTCGTCGTTCACCGTCTGAAAGTCGGCAAGGGGATCGCGCTCCGGCGCGGCAAGGTCCACCACGTGGATCAGGACGTTGGTACGCGAGATGTGCCGGAGGAATGTGTGGCCCAGACCGGCGCCCTGGTGTGCGCCTTCGATCAAGCCCGGAATATCGGCCAGGACGAAGCTCCGACCGTCGGGCAGGCCGACCACGCCGAGGTACGGCTCCGTCGTGGTGAACGGGTAGTCGGCGATCTTCGGCCGTGCCGCGGAGACGCGGCTCAACAGCGTCGACTTGCCGGAGTTGGGAAGACCCACCAGGCCCACATCGGCGATGAGCTTGAGTTCGAGCTCGATGTTTCGCTCCTGTCCCGGCTCTCCGGGCTCGGCCTGACGCGGCGCGCGCCTGGTCGGGGTAGCAAACCGTGCGTTGCCGCGTCCACTTCGTCCACCCCGGGCCGCGACCACGCGCTGGCCGTGTTGCACCAAGTCGGCGAGCACATCGCGTGTGGCTGCGTCGCGCACGAGGGTGCCGACCGGGACCGGGACGACGAGCGATCCACCGCGCTTCCCATGGCGCTTGGCGCCCTGGCCGTGTGTGCCCCGCTGCGCCCGGAAATGCCGGCGGTGCTGGAAGTCCAACAGCGTGGAGAGGCCTTCGTCGGCGATCAAAATCACATCACCGCCGTGCCCCCCGTCTCCGCCGTCGGGGCCGCCTTTCGGGATGAACTTCTCCCGGCGGAAGCTCACGACGCCGTTGCCCCCGTCGCCCCCCTTCACATAGATGACCGCACGATCGATGAACATGCTGCAAACACGAAGGCCCGACCCCTCAGCCGGGTCGAGCCTCGCACCTCATCGAATTCCGCTAGGCCTGCGCAGGGTAGACACTCACCTGGCGCCGCTCGCGCCCGCGGCGCTCGAACGCCACAGTCCCGTCCACGAGCGCGAACAGGGTGAAGTCGCGACCGATGCCCACGTTGGCGCCGGGCCGGACTTTCGTCCCGCGCTGGCGGACAATCACGCTGCCCGCGGACACGATCTCGCCCCCGGACGCCTTCACGCCGAGCCGCTTGCTCTTGCTGTCCCGCCCGTTGCGGGACGACCCCATGCCCTTCTTGTGTGCCATCTCGCCTGCACCTCGTTAGATCAGAATCCTGTCGATGCGGAGGGCGGTGAAGTTCTGGCGGTGCCCCCGCTTCCGCCGGTAGTGAACCTTCGATTTGTATTTGAACACGATGACTTTTTTGCCGCGGCCGTGGCGGACGACCGTGGCCTGGACGCTGGCGCCCTTCACTACCGGCGCGCCGACCGTGACGTTCTCACCGTCGGCAACCAGCAGCACCCGGTCCAGCGTGACCGCCGTCCCCGGCTCCGCGTCGAGCGCTTCGACCTGCAGCGTCGCGCCCTCTTCGACGCGGTATTGTTTCCCTCCACTCTCGATTACGGCGTACACGATAGGTTCTCCCTATGTCGGCCAGGTGCACGATCAATTGTGCGAAATACGCAGCACGAAATTCTATCACACTCAGGTGCCACCGAGCAATCGGCGCAGGCGCGTGAGAAAGCCGGACCGCTCTCCCCCGGCGCCGGCCGCCGCCAGAGCCACCTCTTGCTCCTCATCGGGCTCGCTGAGCGCCACGCCATCCGCATGCTCGTGCTCGATCCAGTAGAGTTGCTCCCGTTGCCCGCCGCGCGCCGCTTCATCCAATTGCTCGATCGAGTCCGCCTCCACCACACGCATCCGCTCCAGATGCATGCCATCGCGCCCTCGGAGGCGCACCCGCGCCCCGCTGTTGCCTTCCAGCTGACGGAGCCAGCTGTCACCGTCCTGGGACAGGTGCTGGTACACGTCCGGATTGATCTCCACCAGCACGGCCTTCCCCTTCGCCGCGCGCATGAGCTTGTGGACTTCCCGCCGCACGCGCAGCGCCATCGTCTCCGGCGACATGACCCGGCCGCGTCCTTCGCAATAGGGACACACGGTCCGCATCACTTCTTCCAGGTCCTGGTACACGCGCTTGCGCGTGATCTCCACCAGGCCCAGACCCGTGAGATCGATGACATGGACCTTGGACCGGTCCCTGCGCACAGCCTCGTTCAGCGCGGCCATGACGCGGCGGCGGTGTTGCTCGCTCTCCATGTCGATGAAGTCGATGAGGATGATGCCGCCGATGTCGCGCAGCATGATCTGGCGGATGATCTCGTCCACGGCCTCGAGGTTGGTGCGCAGAATGGTGCTGGCCAGGTCGGTCTTCCCGACGTATTTGCCGGTGTTGACGTCGATGATCGTCAACGCCTCCGTGCGGTCGAAGATGATGTAGCCGCCGGATTTGAGCCAGACCTTGCGGCGCAGGGCCTTCTCGAGCTCCCGCTCCACCCCCGTGTGCTCGAAGATCGGCTCCTCGCCGCGGTACAGGTGCACGCGCGGCTTGAGGTTGGGAGCGAACGATCCGAGCAGGTCCTGCACCCGCTGGAATTCCTCTTTGGAGTCGATCAGGAACCGCTGCACCTCCTCGGTGAAGAGGTCACGCACGACGCGGCGGATCAGGTGCAGGTCCTGGTACACGAGGGTGGGAGCGCGGCTGCTGCGCGAGCGCTCCTCCACCCGGTTCCAGACCTGGAGGAGGAACTGGAAGTCGTCGGCCAGTTCTTTCTCTTCGGCGCCCTCAGCCGCGGTGCGGACGATGACGCCCATATTCTTCGGGCGCAGCCGGTCTGCAAGCGCGCGGAGCCGCTTCCGCTCCTGCTCGTTTTCGATGCGGCGGCTCACGCCGACGTAGTTGACCGTCGGCATCAATACGAGGTAGTAGGCCGGCAACGCGACGTAGGTGGTGACACGGGCACCTTTGGTGCCCATCGGCTCCTTGGTGACCTGGACCAGGATCTCCTGACCGACCCGGAGACGCTCGGCGATCGCGCCCCGGCCGAACGATTCCTCCACTTCCTCCCCCGCCAGGCGCTGGGAGCGGATGTCGCCGACATGCAGGAAGGCGTTGCGCTCGAGACCGATGTCCACGAATGCCGCCTCCATGCCCGGCAGGACGTTGGCGACCTTTCCTTTGTAGATGTTGCCGGCCAGCGGCTCCCCCCGTTCGATGTACAGGTTGATGAGGCTGCCTTCATCGAGGACGGCAACGCGGGTCTCGAAGGGTTCGATATTGGCGATGATCTCTTTGGCCATGCAGTGTGCGCTCCTAGAACAGAATCTTCTTGCGGCGCATCCCAATATTGAGTAGCAACCCGGTGGCAGCGAGCATCATGATCAGCGCGCTCCCGCCGTGGCTGATGAACGGGAGCGGGATGCCCGTGATCGGCATCATCCCGATCGTCATGCCCACGTTGACGACCACGTGAAAGGCGATCATGGCGAGGACGCCCGTGGCCATCAGCGTGCCGAGGCGGTCCTTCGCCTGGCCCGCGATCGTGCTGGCCCGCCACAGCCACAATCCGAAGAGGGCCAGCATGAGGATGGCGCCGGCGAAGCCAAATTCCTCACCGATCACGGTGAAGATGAAGTCGGTGTGCTGCTCCGGGATGAAATGCAGCAGGTTCTGCGTGCCGTGCAACAGGCCCTTGCCGAACAGCTGGCCGGAGCCGACGGCAATCTTGGATTGGATGAGCGCGTAGCCTGCCCCCAGCGGATCCGCCCCGGGATCGATGAATACGATCAGGCGCCGGCGCTGGTAATCGTGCAGC
>JAIBHM010000102.1 GCA_020028535.1 Armatimonadota bacterium
GCAGGCGTGCCCGCGCAGCGCATCACCCGCGTCATCGGGGTTGTGAAGGCCTATACCACGGCGGTGGGGGCCGGACCCATGCCGACCGAGTTGCGCAACGGCGTGGCCGCGACGCTGCGCGATAGGGGACAGGAATACGGGACCTCAACGAACCGCCCACGCCGTTGCGGGTGGTTCGACGGTGTCGCCGCGCGATTTTCCGCGGAAGTATCTGGATTCACCGAGCTCGCCGTGATGAAGCTCGACGTCCTCGATGGGTTCGAGAGGGTCAAGATCTGCGTGGCCTACCGGGACGGTGGGCGCCTGCTCGACACCGTTCCGCACACGGCCGTCATGGAGCGTGTGGAGCCGGTGTATGAGGAACTGCCGGGGTGGGACCGGACCTCCGATGCGCGCTCGGTGCACGATCTGCCGGACGAGGCCCGGGCATTTCTCGAGCGGATCGAGGAGATAACCGGCGCGCCCGTGTCGATGGTCGGCGTGGGCCGGGAGCGCGAAGCCCTTGTTCCCAGTCGCGTCGTGGGAGGCGTCACGTGATCGATCGCTACACCACTCCGGAGATCGCGCAGTTGTGGGCTGCTGAAACCAAGTTCGCGACCTGGCTGGAGATTGAGCTACTGGTCTGTGAGGCGCAGGCCGGCCTTGGGGTGGTGCCGCGTGAGGTCGCCGAGCGTCTGCGCCGGACCGCCCGGGTCGGTACGCCGGCGCGCATCGAGGAGATCGAGCGCACCAAGACGCAGCATGATGTCGTCGCCTTCCTGCGCTCCGTCACCGATGAGACAGGCGACGATGCGCGCTATCTCCACCTCGGATTGGGCTCCTCCGACGTGGTTGACACCGCCCTCTCGGTGCTGATGGTCCGCGCCGCGGACCTGCTGCTCGCCGAGCTGCGCACGGTCACCGATGTCCTCGCCCGCCTGGCGGACGTCCACCGCCACACGCTGATGGCCGGCCGCACGCACGGCATGCACGCCGAGCCGACCACCTTCGGGCTCAAGGCCGCCCTCTGGCTGGATGCACTGCACCGGAGCGGTGATCGCTTGGAGCGTGCGCGAGCGACCGTGGCGAAAGGCAAGATCTCGGGTGAAGTGGGTACCTACGCGCACTTAGATCCAGCGATCGAGGCCCACGTCTGTAAAGCCCTCGGGCTTTCGCCCGAGCACATCTCCTCGCAGATCCTGCAGCGCGACCGCCATGCGGAGTTCTTTGCGGCGATCGCCATCACGGGCGGGAGCCTCGAGCAGATCGCCACGGAAATCAGAGGCCTGGCGCGCACGGAGATCCGGGAAGTGGAGGAGCCGTTCTTGTCGGGTCAGACGGGATCCTCGGCCATGCCGCACAAGCGAAACCCCATCATCTGCGAGCGGATTACCGGACTGGCGCGAGTGCTCCGCGGCTATGCGCAGATGGCGATGGAGGACCAGGCATTGTGGGGTGAGCGTGACATCTCCCACTCCTCAGTCGAGCGCATCGCCATCCCCGGCGCGACCGGCCTGCTGCACTACATGCTGCGGAAGATGGCGTTCGTGCTGAACGGCCTGCGCGTCTCTCCCGACCGTATGCGCAGCAACCTCGACCTCACCGGGGGGTTGGTCTTCAGCCACCGCATCCTCCTGGAGCTGATCAATCGGGGCCTCACCCGTGACGAAGCCTACCGCGTAGTGCAGACGGCATCCACCGCTGCGGTGGAAGGGCGGGAGGCGTTCCGGGACGCGCTGCGCCGCAGCGGACATCTCGCGGAGGCAGACCTGGAGACATTGTTCGATTACACACACTATCTCAAGCACGTCGACGCGATCCTGGAGCGCGTCGGAATCCCAAGCGCGGCGGGGGTCAGACGATGATCGAAACGGAGACCGTTACCGAAAGCCATCTGGATCTTCCTCTATATGTGCGCGGCAAGGTGCGGGATGTGTACGCCGCCGGCGATGCGCTGCTGATCGTCGCCACGGACCGCATCTCTGCATTCGACCACGTCTTGCCCACCCCTATCCCCGACAAGGGCCGGGTCCTCACCCAGCTGTCGGCGTTCTGGTTTGCGCAGATGGCCAACATCGTGCGGACCCACGTGATCGCCAGCGGCCCGGACGCGATCAGATCGCGCGTCCCCGGCCTGCGCGAGGTTCCCCCGGAGGCGGTGGATGGTCGCGCCATGCTGGTCGAACGCTGCGAACGCTTTGACGTCGAGTGCGTGGTGAGAGGATACCTCACCGGCTCGGCGTTTGAGGAGTACCGGCTGAGTGGATCCGTGGCCGGTATCCGGCTTCCGGAGGGGTTGCGGAATGGCGACCGTCTCGAGGAACCGATCTTTACGCCCGCGACGAAAGCCGTAAACGGCCACGATGCAAACATCACCTTTGACCAGATGACCGAGCTGGTCGGCCGCCCGCACGCGGAATCACTTCGGACGATTAGCCTGATGTTGTACCGGCGCGCAGCCCTGCATGCGCAGGGCCGCGGACTCATTCTGGCAGACACGAAGTTCGAGTTCGGCTCGCGCGACGGCGAGCTCGTGCTCATCGACGAGGCGTTGACACCCGACTCGTCCCGCTACTGGGACGCCGCGGTGTACCCGGACTCCCTGGTGGCGTTTGACAAGCAGTTTGTGCGCGATTACCTCAACCGCATCGGCTGGAATCACGAACCGCCTGCGCCCGCGCTGCCGCCGGACGTCGTGGCGGCCACGCGGGAGCGATATGTGGAGACGTATCGGCGTCTGACGGGACGCGAGCTGACATGAACGTCATAGCGAGAGACGCGACTCGGGAGGAGGGGACGGGGTGGCCACAGTCCGCATTATCGTCACACTGAAGCCCGGCATCCTGGACGCCGCCGGGCAGGCGGTTCAACAGGGGCTGCACGCATTGGGGTATGAGGCCGTCACGAACGTCAGGATCGGCCGTTACTTAGAGGTGACTCTGCCTGACGGGCTGTCGCCCCAAGAGACCAATGAGATGTGCGAACGCTTCCTCGCTAACCCCTTGATCGAGGAGTGGCGCTTCGACGTTTCCCCGCCCCGCACCCCACGGGTCTCACGCGGCTCCGGAGGCGAGGCCCGGGGTACGAAGCCCGAGGCCAGGGATATCCACTGATGCGGCTCGGCGTTGTCGTCTTTCCCGGCAGCAACTGCGATCGGGACTGCGTCCACGTCCTGCGCCACGTGCTCGGCCGGGACGTCGTTGAGCTCTGGCACGGCGATCCCGCAATCGAGGGCGTCGACGCGGTCGTCCTCCCCGGCGGGTTTGCGTATGGCGACTACCTGCGCGCAGGTGCGGTGGCGGCAACGTCCCCGATCATGCCGGCCGTGCGCGCCTTCGCGGCATCGGGCGGTCCGGTGCTCGGGATCTGCAACGGCTTCCAGGTCCTGCTCGAAGCAGGGATGCTGCCCGGCGCCATGCTGCGCAACCATGTGCTGAAGTTTCAGTGCAAACCCGTGCACATCCGAGTCGAGTCCACGCGCACCCCGTTTACCCATGGCCTGCGCGAAGGGCAGGTACTGCGGATGCCGATCGCCCACGGGGAAGGAAACTACTTCGCCCCCGATCCCCTGTTGGCGACCATCCAGGAGTCTGAACAGGTCGCCTTCCGCTACTGCGACGCTCACGGACGCGTAGTGTCTGAGGCAAATCCCAACGGATCGCTCAACAACATCGCCGGAGTGTGCAGCCCGCAGGGCAACGTGCTCGGTTTGATGCCGCACCCGGAACGGGCCTCCGAAGAGGTCCTGGGTTCCACCGACGGCCGCATGCTGTTCGAATCGCTCGTCGCCTGGCTCGAATCTCGTCGGGCGGTGGTAGTCGGATGAGAGTGACAATTCTCGCACCGGAAGTCGTCGGGCTCACCCCAGGCGAGTATGAGGATATCTGCCGGCGACTCGGGCGCGATCCATCGCCGCTCGAATTGCACCTGTTTGGGGTGATGTGGTCGGAGCACTGCGGTTACAAACACTCGAAGCTCGCCCTGCGCGCCCTGCCTTCGGACGGTCCGCACCTGCTTGCTGGACCCGGCGAGAACGCGGGTGTGATGGATATCGGCTCCGGATGGGCTGTGGCGTTCAAGATGGAGAGCCACAACCATCCCAGCGCCATTGATCCATACAACGGCGCCGCGACCGGCGTCGGTGGCATTATACGGGACGTCCTCTCGATGGGCGCGCGACCCATCGCGCTGCTCGACTCACTCCGTTTCGGCGGTTTTGACGATCCCAAAGTGCGCCGGCTCGCCTCAAGTGTCGTCGCAGGCATCGCCGGCTATGGGAACTGCATCGGCGTTCCGACGGTCGGCGGCGAGATCCTCGTGGAGGCACGCTACCGCGGCAATCCCTTGGTGAACGTCGCATGCCTGGGGCTCGTACGGGCGGAGCAACTCGCGCGCGCGTGTGCGGCCGGGCCGGGCAACCTCGTCATGTACGCCGGCGCGCGGACGGGGCGGGACGGGATCGGCGGAGCGGCGTTCGCGTCCGAGGAACTCGACGAGCGCTCGGAGCGCGAGGATCGCTCCTCGGTCCAAATCGGCGATCCGTTCACCGGCAAACTCTTGATTGAGGCGACGCTCGAGGCGCTGGCCACCGGCGGCGTGGTCGCGCTGCAGGACATGGGCGCGGCGGGTCTGACGTGCGCCACGAGCGAGATGGCTGCGCGCGGTGGCGTGGGAATGGCGATCACCCTCGATCTCGTGCCGCTGCGGGAGAGCGGGATGCGCGCAGACGAGATCCTGCGCTCGGAATCGCAGGAGCGCATGCTCTTGATCGTTCGCCCGCACGAAGCAGAGCGCATTGCCGCAGTGTACCGCCGGTGGGGTTTAAATGCTGCGGTGATCGGTACGATCACCGCGGAACCGGAGCTGCGTATTACCCATCAGGGCACCACGGTAGCAGCACTGCCACCTGCTGTCCTGGCTGAGGCCCCCGCGTATCAGCCTGCCGCCAGCGAACCCCTCCGGCTGTGGGATCAGTGGACCCTCAACGCGCTGCCGGATGAAGCGGATCCCGCGCAGGCGCTGCTCGCCCTCCTGGCCTCCCCCGACATCGCGAGCAAGCGTCCCGTGTACGAGCAGTACGACCACTCGGTGCAGGTGCGCACAGTGATGCCGCCCGGTGCTGCCGACGCGGCCGTGCTGCGCGTTCACGAGCTGGCGCCGAAGGGACTGGCGCTGACCGTCGACGGGAGTGGTCGTCTCTGCGCGCTCGACCCACGTCGTGGCGCGCGCCTCGCCGTCGCCGAATGCGCCGCCAACCTTGCCTGTGTTGGCGCCGCGCCGCTGGGCCTCACCGACTGCCTCAACTTCGGGAATCCGGATGATCCGGAGGTATTCTGGACCTTCCGGCAGGCCGTGGCAGGTATTGCCGACGCATGCCGCGCCATGGGCATCCCGGTGGTCGGTGGGAATGTCTCTTTCTACAACGAGTCCGCCGGCGGGCCCGTCCCCCCAACGCCGATCATCGCGATGGTGGGCCTGGTCGATGACGTCTCGCGAGCGCCAACCATGGCTTTCCGTGCGGACGCAAACATCGTCATTCTTGTTGGCGATCCCGCCGCGGATCTGGCGGCGAGCAGTTACCTCGAGGTCGTGCACGGACTGACGCGCGGCCGGCCTCGCGACGTGGACTTCGATGCACACCAGCGTGTGCTCTCGCTGATCCGTGAAAGCATCCGGCGCGGCATCCTGCGGTCGGCCCACGATTGTTCCGAGGGTGGTGTGGCTGTGGCCGTTGCGGAGTGCGCCATCGCCGGTGGCGTCGGCGCCGCGGTGGTGCTACCGGGGGGAAGCCGCCGCGACACGGCGCTCTTTGGCGAGGCGCCCTCGCGCGTCATGGTCAGTCTCGCGGAGGATAGTGCCGCACAATTTTTCGCCATGGCTGCGGAGTGGGACGTGCCGCTGACGGTGCTGGGACGCACGGGCGGTGACCGACTGGAGATCAGCGTCGCCGACGGTCCGGACCGCCGCCCCATCCTGAACCTTATGCTGGCCGAGCTTGCCGCGGCCTACCAGTCGCTCTCGGAGGTGTTCGCATGACGGCATTCCGGGACGATGACGTCCTTCGCGAAGAGTGCGGCGTCCTCGGTGTGTACAGCGCCGACGGACCGGCGGCGCCTCTCGCTCACCTCGGCCTGTACGCGCTGCAGCATCGCGGGCAGGAGAGCGCGGGCATCGCCAGCAGTGACGGAACGCAGATGTGGCTGCATAAGGGGATGGGGTTGGTCTCCCAGGTCTTTGATGCGGCCGAGGTCGTGAGACTGCCGGGGCACCTCGCCATCGGCCACGTCCGATATTCAACGATGGGCAGCGCCCGGATCGAGAACGCTCAGCCGCTTCAGGTTGCCTCCCCGTGGGGATCGCTCGCGCTCGCGCACAACGGCAATCTCATCAATGCTCCGGCGCTGCGCACTGCCCTCGAAGCGGAAGCGGTGGCGTTCGAATCGACCACCGACAGCGAGGTCATCGCGCAGATGATCGCCCGCGCTCCGGCGCCCACCCTGGATGAGGCCGTGGCGTACTGCATGCAGCGCATCGACGGCGCGTACACCATCACGCTGCTGGTCGACGGCAAAGTGCTCGGGTTCCGCGACGCGCATGCGATCCGGCCCCTCGTGTTGGGACGTGCCGGGCAAACGTGGATCCTCTCCTCCGAAACCTGCGCATTCGACCACATGGGGGCGGAGTACGTGCGGGACGTGGCGCCGGGGGAGCTCGTCGTACTCGACGGCGGCGGTATCCGCTCGAGGCAGCTGATTCCCCCGCGGCGTGAGGCACACTGCGTCTTCGAGCACATCTATTTCGCCCGGCCGGATAC
>JAIBHM010000103.1 GCA_020028535.1 Armatimonadota bacterium
CAACCGCTGTGGCGTGTGTTGGGCGCAGCGAAGACGGGCCCGATTCCCACCTACAATACGGACGCCGGCTGGCTGAACTGGACCGAGGAGGAGCTCATCGATGACATCCGGCGGCTGGTCGATCAGGGCTGGCACGCGGTGAAGATGAAGGTGGGCAAGCCCAGCCAGCAGGAGGATGTGGGCCGCGTGGCGGCGGTGCGCCGGGCGATCGGAGACGACATCGAGTTGATGGTGGATGCCAATACGCTCTGGGATCTCAACACGGCCATGACCACGGCGCATCTGCTGGAACCGTTCCGGCTGAAGTGGCTGGAGGAGCCCCTGCACCCGGACGACATCAGCGGCCATGCCCGGCTGGCCCATGCCACTCGAATCCCTCTCGCGATCGGCGAGAGCATCTATTCAAAATACACGTTTCGAGAATACATGGCGCAGGGCGCGGCCGGCTACGTGCAGGTGGACGTGACGCGCGTGGGCGGCATCACGGAATGGCTCGATGTCGCGGCGACGGCGGCAACGTTTGGGCTGCCGGTAATTCCGCATCACGGCGACATGATGCAGGTCCACCAGCATGTGGTCGCCGCCACTCGCAACGCCCCGATGCTGGAGTACATCCCGTGGATCCTCGAACTCTTCGAGGATCCGGTCGACGTCCGGGAAGGCATGCTGTATCTTCCGGATCGCCCGGGGGCATCGACGTCGATGCGAGCGGACGCCTTCGAACGCTATCGCGTGGCCTGACCCCGAGCACACACGGCACAAAAATCACAAGGACTGTCCCTCAACAGCAAGGGACAGTCCTTGTGGACTTTAGGCCACCCGGCCTGTGGTGAGCTCGGTTACGCGGCCCGGCGCACGCCGTTGGCCCGCCGCTTCTTCGGAACAAACCACCTCGAAATATAAGCGGGACCCACTTCGGCGCGGAGCGTCAGCGAGGTCCAGATCAGCCAGGCGATCATCCCCAACGCGCTCACCATAAACAGGAGCACGTGCGAGGCGAAGGCCGCAAAGGCCATCACGACGCCGACGATCACGCTCATCTGGCCGACGGTCGCGTACTTCTTCTCGGTCACCATGACGCGACCGATCACCAGGATGCCGACCCCGGTGGCGAGAGCGCTCAGCGATTCCAGCGAGTGGACGACGCCGCGGAGCGCGTAGAATGCGTGTGCCCCGCCCACGACGTTCGTCGCATAGAGGCTGGACAGCGCATCGAACCCCGCCTGGCGGACCAGCACGGCCGCCGCGAGCGTCCCAGCGCCGAAGAGCCCGGCGCCGGCGCCGAGTTTGACGATCCCTGACCCATTGCCGTTGAACCGGTCCTGGAGTGCCGCGAACAGCACCGCGGCGCCCATGGCGGACAACAGCCCGCCCAGGATGTGTACGGTCCAGACCATGGCCTGATGCTTGGTTATGAATGGCAGGTAGCGATGAGGGTTAACTTGATCGACGAAGTCCAGGCCTGCGGTCGGAAAGATGAAGACGAAGCCCAGGAATACCCAGGCTGTCGCAATGCCAGCCACTAACCCTGCTTCACCGCCTAAGCGGCGCAGGTTTTCCATATAGGGATTCCCCTCCTCTGGGTTGGGTTGAACAGCATTCCACAGCGTTCTCAGGCTGGTATGGGACTACTCTGCCCGGGGAGGGGCCGTTTAGTCCCCGGGAGGGCCTACTCGCCCCCCCTTTCGGGCAAGGACCCGGATGCCGGGCAATCTGGATAGCAGTCTATTCTTGCCCGACGGTCAAAAGGAGGGAATCTCGATGGAGAATTTGCGGCGGCTTGGAGCCGAAGCCGGCGTTGTGGCCGGGCTAGCCACCGGCCTGTTGTTCCTCGGGTTCTTTTGGTTCTTCCCCGAGGCCGGCCTGACTCTAGCGAGCCAGACCAACCCGCATAAGTACCTCGTGTTCATCCGCAAACACGAGATGCTGTTTTGGGCAGTGAACGTCGGGGGTGGCCTCCTCGCCGCGTTGATGAGCGCGGTTCTCTTCCTGGCCCTGAGTGACCGGTTCCACCAGGACGCGCCGGCGAGCGCCAAGATCGGTCCGCTGTTTGGCATCGTCGGAGCGATCGGCTTCGCGGCCAGCGCTCTCATCCGTCAGGTAGGCTACAGCGCGGCTTCGGTGCTGTACGTGACAAACAAGACCGGAGCGGTGCAGGCCTTCCGCGGCGCGCAGTGGATCGAAACCTCGTTGTTCGCGATGGGGCAAGTTGGCGTCGGACTCGGGGCGATCGTCCTTGGCATCGTGATGCTGCGCGAAAAACACTACTCGGGGGTTGGCTACCTGAGCGCCGTGGCAGGGACCGCGATGTTTCTGGGCGCGTTTGTTGAGCACGCCGTCCTCTTCATGGCCAGCCTGGCCCTCATGGCAGCGTGGTTCGTCTGGACGGCCCTCATTGTCCGATCAGAGGCAGGCCCCGGCCTGATTCGCCTGGGCGCGACGAGATCGCGATCCCGGCAGGCCGCATAGGATTCTCGAACGTCTTTCGTTCTGACACACCGACGGCCCGGGAGAGATTCCCCGGGCCGTCGCGTTCTGCCGCTCAGCGAATGGCTCAGGCGGATTCTTCCGGCAATTCGGTCGGCGTCACCCTGAAGGACCGCCTCTCCGCCCCACGCAATACTTCGATAGTGACTGACTCACCGATGGCATGCCGGCCCAGCACCCGTTGGAGGTCGTCAGGGGTTGCCACCGCCGTGTCCCCGACACGCACGATGATATCGCCGGCGAGGAATCCTCCTGCGGAGGCTGCGGTCCCGGGCTGGACCTCGGCGATGCGTACACCGGTCGGGACACTCAACCCATACTCGAGCACGAGCTGCCGGTCGACCTGCACAAGCTGACCGGACACTCCGAGGTACGCACGGCGGACTCGCCCCTCGCGAATCAACTGGGCCGTCACCCACTTCGCGGTGTTCACGGGAATCGCAAAGCAGATCCCCTGCGAGCCCATGATCACCGCCGTGTTGATCCCGACGACCTGGCCGCGGAAGTCGGTGAGCGGTCCACCGGAGTTGCCCGGATTCAGGGGCGCATCGGTCTGGATGATGTTCTCGATGAGGCGGCCGGATTGCGCGCGCAGCGAGCGGCCGAGCGCGCTCACCACGCCCGTGGTCACGGTGGCCTGAAACCCGAGCGGGTTTCCGATCGCTACCACCAGCTGGCCGACGCGCAGCCGGGACGAATCCCCGAGCTCCGCGTGCGGAAGTCCGGCTTCATTGAGTCGCACAACTGAAAGGTCGCTGTGCGGATCATCGCCGACCACCTGTGCCTCCAGCGTCCGGCCGTCCTGAAGCCGCACTTCAATGCGATCTGAGCCTCTCACTACATGACTGTTGGTCAGCACATAGCCGTCCGGCGTAATGATCACGCCGCTCCCGGCGCCGTGAAGCTCATCCAGCCCCCGCCGCCGAAAACGCTCCGGCGCCCGGCGGGCGACGGACACGCTGACCACCGCGGGGCCCGCGCGCTCCACTGCCTGGATGACGGCGCGGGAGTACGCGTCGAGGGCGTCGAACTCTTCAACAGGGATTGCTTCCGACGGCTGATTGACATCAACCTCTGACAGCACCCGATCCAGTTGCACAGCCATCACCTCCTGCTCTACCCTACCGAACGCGAACGTTTGGGTGAGTATTCCGAAGGGAGAAAATGAGTTTCATGGACGATGCTTCTTCGGGAGGTGAGGTATTTCTTGAGAGGTGAGTCGATACGAGGGCTCGCCCTTGCTGTGTTGCTCCTTCTGGCACTTCCTCTGGCTGCCGCGCAACAGGATGCTCCATCCGGGACACCGGCGCAGTCGGAATCACGCTCTGAAGCGCTCACCATTGAGAGTTACCCTTTGAAGGCTCTGGACGACGTGCTCGCCGGCCGGCGCGCGTCATTCGATCGGAGTAGCGGGGCGAGTCGTGACCCCTCAGAGCCGGTTGACCTGCGTGCCCGGTGGGCCGACCGCGCCGCACTGCCCTATTCGCTTACCCTGAATTCACAAGGACAGATCACTGGCTCATTCGGGGGCGTTCCGGTCGTGGGCATGCTCTACGGGGTGAAAGGCGAGGGCGTCTTCATGCTGACCGTGGATGGCCAGGCCTTCGTGATGGGCACTTATGAGTGCATGCGGGGCGAGTGCAGCATCGTAGGTGAGGAAGTCCTGGGTCAGGCAAAGTCCTTTCTCATCTTCACCAACAGCCTCACCGGCACGTTCCGCGGCACGCTGCACGGGTTCTACCCGTCGCGGCAGGCCTGGCTGGGCACTGTGGAAGCGTGGGCGCGGGAGAACCTCGAGGCCTCGCGCGTCCAGGAAATCGTCACTGCGGCGGCCCGTCTCGAGGGCAAATAAGGCGGAAACGCCTTCCCCTCAAAGTTTTGGCAGCGGTCACCCCCAGGTGTGACATAAGTCACTTTTCAGGAGTGCCCCACTCAGGCATAATGCTGTCCTGTGTGGGAGGCGATTCATGCGGATTCGCGAGTGGGGCGCGTTCGTGCTGCTGGGGACCATCTGGGGGTCGTCGTTCCTCTGGATCAAGATCGCCGTTGGTGAGATCGGGCCGGCCACGCTGGCGGCCATCCGGCTCCTGTTCGGGCTGATCGGCCTGCTGGTCGTCGCGAGGCTGACACGGCAGAACTTCGGTAACGTACGCCTGCATCTGCCGGCCTATCTCTTCATGGGCTTCTTCAACACGGCCCTGCCGTTCATCCTGATCTCGTGGGCCGAAACGCGCATCGATTCGGCGCTGGCGGCCATTCTCAACGCGACCGTCCCGCTGTTCGCCATCGTCATTGCTCATTACTGGCTGTCGGACGAGCGGATTACGTTCACACGGGTGCTCGGTTTGATCGCCGGGTTCGTCGGCGTGGTCGTTTTGGTCAGCCGCGAGTTCGGGCCGCAAGGCGTCCACGGCAGCATCTGGGGTCAGGTCGCAATGCTCGCCGCGTCCGCGTGCTACGCGGTCTCCGCCACCTACTCACGCCGGTACCTGCGCGGTCATCCGCCACTCGTGCAGGCGACGATGATCGTGCTGATCGCCGATGCGATCGTGTGGGGCGTCGTCCCCGTGATGGACCGCCCGTTCGTCCTGCCGCACTCAGGGCTCACCTGGTTTGCTCTGGCATGGCTCGGCCTGCTGGGCTCCTGCGCTGCGTATTTGCTGTATTTCTATCTCCTTAATGTCTGGGGCGCCACCCGGTCGTCGCTCGTCACCTACGTCTTCCCGGTGATCGGGCTGCTGCTTGGCATCATCTTCCTGAACGAGCCGGTGGATTGGCGGCTCATCGTCGGTTCGGCCCTCATCGTCGGCGGCATCGTCGTGGTGAACATGCGTACGAGCGCAGCCTCCCGGGTTGGCGGGCGCACACAGCGGCCACAGGAAATCTGAACCCGGGCAGGCGATGTCGGCGAGAGAAGAGTTCTTCGCGGGCGTCCGGGCGGAATTGCCCCTGCTGTTCGGCGCTTTTCCCTTCGGCCTGATCTATGGTTTCCTTGCCCGGGAGGCGGGTGTGCCGCCGGCCGCCGCGGTGGCCATGTCGTCCATCGTCTTTGCCGGATCCGCCCAGTTCATCGGGACGCAGCTCTTCTCGGCCGCCGCTCCAGGCCTCATCATCCTGCTCACCACGTTTGTCGTGAACCTGCGGCACGTGCTTTACAGCGCCTCAGTGGCGCCGTACCTTCGACAACTTCGGCCCGCGTGGAAGTGGTTGCTCGGCTACCTCCTCACCGACGAGGCCTATGCGGTCACGATCACGCGCCTGCGTTCGGTCTCGGAGGGTAACCACAACGCGCATTGGGTTTTCCTCGGGGCGGGGCTCGCGCTGTGGATCAGCTGGCAGGTCGGCTCGGCGCTCGGCGTCGTGCTCGGCGCGCGGATCCCGTCGGGATGGGACCTCGAGTTCGCCCTCCCGCTGATCTTCATTGCCATCACGCTCCCGATCCTCACCGATCGTGCGGCGCGGATGGCCGCCGTGGTTGCAGCAGTCATCGCCGTGCTCGCGTGGGCGGCGCCGATGCGCCTGGGCCTGATGGCGGGGGCGATCGCGGGGATCGCGGCTGGCATGCTGGCAGAGCGCCGTTGATGCCATTCTTCCTGCGCGGGCTCGTCATCGGATTTTCCATCGCGGCGCCTGTCGGCCCGATCGGTGTGCTGTGTATCCGCCGGACGCTGGCCGAAGGCCGCGCGCTTGGATTCGTTTCCGGATTGGGCGCGGCGACTGCAGACGCGATCTACGGCGCGATTGCTGGATTCGGCCTTACCTTTCTGTCCGGGTTTCTGGTCCGGGAGCAGGGCTGGTTGCGGCTGGTAGGCGGGCTGTTTCTGGTCTACCTGGGGATCCGCACATTCATCGCGCGGCCCACCGCGTTCGCAGGAAGCGGTGTTTCACCCACGGGCGGGACAGTCCTATGGGCTGCCTACGCCACCACCTTCGCGCTGACGCTGACCAACCCGATGACCATCTTGTCGTTCGCGGCAATCTTTGCCGGGCTTGGCGTCGCGACCCGCGACTACGAGTCGGCAGGGCTGCTTGTGACCGGGGTCTTCGCGGGATCAGCATTGTGGTGGCTGATCCTGAGCTCGGCCGCGGGGGCGCTCCGGGGCAGGTTGCGGCCCGAGAGTCTGCGCTGGGTGAACCGATGCGCAGGGATCGTCATCGCGGCGTTTGGCCTCCTCGCGCTGGTGAGCCTGCGATGAGAGACGCCGCGTATTACTGGATCGTCATCGCGGGGATGGGCGTGATCACGTTCGCCCTCCGCGTGTCGATGATCGTTCTGTTGGGCCGGTGGG
>JAIBHM010000104.1 GCA_020028535.1 Armatimonadota bacterium
GCCGCATCCACCGTGCCGACGATCTGTCCGCGCCGGAGGACGGTGATGCGGTCGGAGATCTCCAGCACTTCGTCCAGCTTATGGCTGATGAAGATGATCGTCTTGCCCTGCTCGCGCAGGCGGCGAAGGTTCCCGAAGAGATCCTCCACCTCTTGTGGGACCAGGACGGCGGTCGGCTCATCGAGGATCAGCAGCTCCGCCCCTCGGTAGAGCACCTTGATGATCTCCACCCGCTGCTGCTCGCCCACCGACAGCCGGCCCACCTTTGCGGAGGGGTCGAGGGCGAATCCGTACTGCTCGCTGAGCTCCTTGACGCGCCGGTCTGCCTCGCGGATCCGCAGGCGGCCCAATCCTGCGGCCGGCTCACTGCCCAGGATGACGTTCTCGGCGACTGTGAACACCGGGATCAGCATGAAATGCTGGTGCACCATGCCGATGCCGAGATCGAGGGCCTTACGCGGGCTCTCGATGACCACCGGGCGCCCCCGGACGCTGATCGTTCCGCTGTCCGGCTGGTACAGCCCGTACAGCGTCCGCATCAACGTCGACTTGCCGGCGCCGTTCTCGCCGACGATCGCGTGGATCTCCCCGACCCGCACCGCGAGGTCGACGCGGTCGTTCGCGGTCACGCCGGGGAATCGCTTGGTGATCCCCTTGAGTTCGATGAAGGTATTTTCGTCCATGCTCCCCCAAAGACAAGGGGGTGAGGGTCAGTTTGGCCGACCCCCACCCCCTACCTGCACCGTGATTATGTGGGGAACGCCTTGCGCACCCCTATTTGGGCAAATTCTGCAAGAATGTTTGTAGCTGCGTTTTGTCCTCCGGGACCTTGATCTCCCCGGCGATGATCTTCTGCTTCAGCTCCTCGAGGCGGCCCTTGATGTCGGCGATCAGATTGCGATTGTAGTCGTTCTCAGCGTAGCCGACGCCGCCTTCGGCCAACCCGAAGATCCGGTACCCGCCCGTGTACGTGCCGTCGACAAATGCCTTGATCGTCTCGAAGACAGCCACGTCCACCCGCTTCGTCATGCTGGTCAGGATCTGCGGGCGCTGGTCTTCCTTCACGGTCAGGGACTGGTCCGCGTCAACCCCGATGGCGAGCCTCTTCCGCGCCAGGGCAGCCTCGAACACACCGATCCCGGTGCCCCCACTCGCGTGGTAGATGATGTCGGCTCGGCGGTCATACTGAGCGAGGGCGAGCTCTTTGCCCTTCACCGGGTCGCGGAACGCCTCGCCGGTGGTCCCGGCGTAATCACTGAGGACGCGGATGCTGGGCTTCACGTACCTGGCCCCGGCGATGTAGCCGACCTCGAACTTCTCGATCAAGGGGATCTTCATGCCGCCGACAAAGCCGATGACGTTCGCCGTGGATTTCAACGCGGCCGCGGCGCCGACGAGGAAGGAGCCTTCATGTTCTTTGAAGAGGAGGTCGGCGACGTTACTCTGATCGGTCAGGTCGGGGATGAACCCGTCAACCAGGCCGAACTTCACGTTGGAGAACTCCTGCGACACGCGCTGGATGCTGTCGGTGAACAGGAACCCGATCCCGAAGACGAGGTCGAACCCCTCGTTGGCTAAGAGCCGCAGCAGCTCTTCGCGGTTCTCGCCGCCCGCCGTGGGCTCCAGATCGCGGGTCTCGATCCGGTCGCCGAACTCCTTTTGGGCCCGCTCCAATCCGGCGAACGCCATGTCGTTGAACGACAGGTCACCGCGTCCGCCGACGTCGTACACAATGCCGACCTTGAGTTTCTCCGCCTGTGCGGGCTGTTGCGCCTGCTGGCGCATGCAGCCGGTGGCGACCAGCAGGGTGATAACGATCAGACTGGCTGTGAGCAGCATTACTCGACGAATTCGCATGGGGACCTCCTTCAAGGGTCAAGCCCCTCTCTTCACCACAAGCGGGGCGGTCTCCCGCCAGTAGCAGGACGCAATTGGGATAAGGACGGAACCCCCACCGGCGCGGGCCCTTATGTTACCTTATCGTCCCTTGGTACATACCAAATCCCAAATCATGTACTGGCTTTGCTCGTGCGAATGAGCTTCTCCAGTTCGTCAACCCCGACGAGTACTTCGCGGGGATTGCTGCCCTGCGTGGGACCGACCACACCTTTCTCTTCCAGCTGGTCGACGATGCGGGCGGCCCGCACATAACCGATCTTCATCTTCCGCTGCAGCAATGAGACCGAGCCGTAGCCCGCCCGGACGATGAGCCGGCCGGCCTCGGCCAGAAGTTCATCCCCGTCGCCCTCTCCCTCACTGGTGGGCTTCCCCGCTTTCACGACTTCCTGATCGAAGACCGGCTTGCCCTGCGACTTCCACCACGTCACCAGCGCCTGGATCTCGCTGTCCGCAATGAACGCGCCCTGGGCGCGTACCGGCCGGGCCAGACCGATCGGCATGTAGAGCATGTCGCCTTTCCCGAGCAGCTTTTCGGCGCCGGGCATGTCGAGGATGGTGCGGCTGTCCACCTGGCTGCTCACGGCGAATGCGATGCGCGAGGGGATGTTGGCCTTGATCAGGCCGGTGATGACGTCTACGGAAGGCCGCTGCGTGGCCAGCACCATGTGGATGCCGGTGGCGCGGGTCATCTGTGCCAGGCGGCAGATGACGTCCTCGAAATCCGCGGGGGCGATCATCATCAGGTCGGCCAGCTCGTCGATGATGATGACGATGAAGGGCAGCCGCTCGCCGTCCGGGATCTGATTGTACGTTTGGATGTTCCGCACGCCGGATGCGGCAAACCGCTCGAAGCGCTCCTCCATCTCGCGCAGCATCTCCTTGAGCGCTCCGGCCGCGGCGCGTGGATTTGTCACGACGGGTGCAAGCAGGTGAGGGATGTTGTTGTAGTTGGTGAACTCCACCCGCTTGGGATCGATCATCAGCAGGCGTACGTCCAGCGGCGTGCAGCGAAACAGCAGCCCGGCGATGATCGCGTTCAGCATCACCGACTTCCCGGAGCCGGTTGCGCCGGCGATGAGCACGTGCGGCATCTCGGCCAGGTCGCCCAGGATCGGGTGGCCGGCGATGTCCTTCCCCAGCACGACCGTCAGCGGCGGGATCTGCCGCCGGTACTCCTCGGATTCGAGGATCTCCTTGATGTGCACGAGGGCAGTCTTCTGGTTCGGAAGCTCGATGCCGACCGCGGACTTGCCCGGAATGGGGGCTTCGATGCGCACGCTCGGTGCCGCGAGCGCGAGCGCGATGTCATTGGTCAAGCTGCTGATCTTCTGGACCCGCACTCCGGGAGCCGGCTGGACCTCGAAGCGGGTCACAACCGGTCCCTGCTCCCACCGCACGACCTTGGTCTCGACCCCGAAGCTGGCCAGGGTCTGCTCGAGCAGGCGCCCTACTTCGGCCGGATCAGCTTTTCCTTTGTTACGCATGCTGGGGAGGTCGGTCAGCAGCGAGATCGGCGGCAATTGAAAGCCTCCCGAGGGAACCTCGAGGGCCAGCGAACCCTGCTGGAACTGCCGTACAGCGGACTGCTGGATCGTCCCATCGCGCGCAGGTATTTCGGCGCCGTTCGGTACAGCCGCAGCCGGCGCAGCCAGGGCGGGCATCGAATCAGCGTCAATGGGCGCCGGTGCGGGCGCTGGTTCGGCCGGGAGCGGAAGCACGTCAGCCTCCCCCCCGCCCAGGCGGGTGAACACCGTGCGCGCTGTAAGCATAGCCGCTCGCAAAACGCCGCCCAGCCACAGGACTGCCCCCGCAACGGTGGCAACAACCACTCTGGCGATAGCTGTGACTCCCGTCCAGATGGCCGCCATGAGCGCGGCGGAAGTCGAACCGCTCCACAGGAGCGCGGCAGCTACCGCGGCCAGGCCGACGATCAGCCATGCGCCGACCTGCCCAAACATCGTGCGGATGCCCCACACCAGTGCGGCGCCGACGACTCCACCCTGTTCTCCGGCGAGGCCCACCGCGAATTCGTCGCCACGGGGGATCTGCGAGTGATAAATGGCGATGCCGGTCAACATGCCGAGCATGATCGCACCCACGCGGCGACTGAACCGGGCCTGCCCACCGGCGATCGCGATCACAGCGCCAACGAGGAAGAGGATGAGTGGGATGAGCAGCGCGATGTCACCCAGCACAACTCGCTGCGCTCGTCCGAGGAGGACCGGCAGGCCGCGCGCTTCGGGGAGAAACGACAGCCCGAGCAGCAGCGCCGCGACGACCAGCAGCGCCCCGACACCCTGCCGTCGAGTGGACGAGTGCCTTCTACGTCCCACGCGTTACCTCCCCCATCCGATCAACACGATGACGCCGGCGACGATGCAGTACACTCCAAATCCCGCCAGTTTGCCTCGCCGGAGGGCGGTCAGCAGCCAGCGAATCGCCAGCGCGCCGGAGACGAGCGAAACGAGAAACCCTACAGAGAGCTGCATGGGAGTATATCCTAGTGCCGCCCCCAGCGGCAGGTCTTTCAGGCCGAACAGCCCGGCTCCCGTTACGGCGGGAATGGCCGCCAGAAACGAGAGGCGGGCAGCTTCATCCCCACGCATTCCAACCCACATCCCGGTCGCGATGGTGGTGCCGGATCGCGAAATTCCAGGGATGATCGCGGCGGCCTGCGCCGCCCCGATGGCGAGGGCGTCCAGCGGCCGCGCATCCATCATCGTCCGCCGGCCCCGGTCCCGCGCCAGCAGGATGATGATCCCCGTCAGGATCAACTGCAGTGCCGTCCCGCGCAGCGATCCGAACATACGCTCAAAAGACCCGGCGAGCGCCAGCCCGATGGCGGCCGTGATGACCGTGATCAGGACGATGAGCCAGGCCAGCCGGCCGTAGGCGCGCGACGCCTCCGAGCGAGGACGCAGCGGCATGGTCGCCCACCATCCCCCAATGAGCAGCCTGACGTCCTGCCAGAAGAGGATCACCGCGGCGACCGCCGTGCCCAGGTGCAGCACCGCTTCAAGCAGGATCCCGGGGCGTGAAATGCCGAGGAAGGTCTCGGCGAAGATGAGGTGGGCGGTACTGCTGACGGGCAGAAACTCTGTCAGCCCCTGGACCAGGCCCAGGATGACCATATCAAGCACATGCGCGCTCCGTCGAAAAGCACGACGTCAGGTTCGATTCAACCGGGGGTGTTCTGCGCACGCCGTGACCGTTCCTTCCGCTTCATCGGCGGCGCCGCCTGCGCGAGTCTCGCACGCGAGCTCCTGCGGCTGCTCCTGGCGCGGACCAGCTGGCCGAGCTTGAGGAAGTCTTGCTTCAGCGTTTCACGCAATTCCTGGCGGTGGAAGGCAGCCGCCGGATGAAACAGCGGCAGAATGATCCGGCCATCGTGCGCCAGCGCCCGGCCGTGGACCTCTGAGATCTTCCTGTTGGGGAAGAAGTATTCCAGCGCCACTCGACCCATCACCGCAACAATCTCAGGCTGGATAATCCGCAGCTGGTCATCGAGCCAGGCCCGGCACGCCACAATCTCCCCGGCCGTGGGGGCGCGGTTGTGTCCGGGCGGCGGTCCGATGAATGGCCGCGACTTCACCACGTTGGTGATGTACACTTCCCCGCGGCTGAGCCCGACCGAGGAGAGCAACGTGTCGAGGAGTCGCCCCGCCGTTCCTACAAAGGGTTGGCCCTGCACGTCTTCCTGCCGTCCTGGAGCCTCGCCGACGAGCATGACACGCGCGTCAGGGGGCCCGACGCCGGGGACCGCCTGCGTGCGCGTGGCCCACAGGGGACAGCGGCGGCATTTCCTGATCTCTTTGTGCAGCGCCTCCAGCGCGCGGGCTTTCTGCGACGGTGAGGGCACTTCTAGACCGTGGCGACCGCCAGCTCCCTCAGCACCGCCTGAATCTGTTCTATCTCCTTGGGCGTCGCCTCAACCAGAGGCAGCCTCGGCTTGCCGACGTTGAACCCGCTCATGTTCAGGGCGGCCTTCAGCGGTACCGGGTTGGTCGTGATGAACAGGACCTTGAACAACGGCAGCATGCGCAGGTGCAGCTGCAGGGCTTTGCGCACGTCTCCCCGCTCGTAGGATTTCACCATCTCCTGAATATCTCGGCCGACCAGGTGCGAGGCAACGCTCACCACCCCGGTTCCGCCCACAGACAGGATCGGCAGGGTCAAGCTGTCGTCGCCGCTGTAGATGAGAAACTCTTCCTTGGTCCGCCGGCGGATGTCGGAGGCCTGGTCGAGATTTCCGGTCGCCTCTTTCACCGCCACAATGTTGGGGATTTCCGACAGCCGCTCGATCGTCTCCGGCGCGCAGTTGACACCGGTGCGGCCTGGGATGTTGTAGAGCATGCACGGCAGGCGCGTGGACTCCGCGATCGCCCGGAAGTGCGCGTACAGTCCATCCTGTGACGGCCGGTTGTAGTACGGGTTCACGAGCAGCAGGCCGTCGGCCCCGGCGCGCGCTGCCTCGTTTGACAGATGAATCGAATGCCTGGTGTCGTTCGTGCCGGTGCCGGCGACCACCATCGCCCGGGCCCCGACCGTCTCCTTGACGGTCCGGAACAGCCGGATCTTTTCCTCATCCGACAGCGTCGGCGACTCGCCGGTCGTGCCGGCGATGACAATTCCCTCTGACCCGTTGTCTACCAGGTGCCTGGCCAGCCGGGTCGCCTCATTCCAGTTCACCGCCCCGTGCTCGTCGAACGGGGTGGCCATTGCGGTCAGGACGCGTCCGAAGATCGCCATCAGCAGTGCCTCCTTACCCCTCGGTCTCCTTCTCTGATTCTACCTCTTCGGCCAGCCCGAACTCATCATGCAGCGCCCGGAGGGCCCGGTCCATCTGCTCCCGGCGCACCAG
>JAIBHM010000014.1 GCA_020028535.1 Armatimonadota bacterium
GAGCTCGGGCTGGCGAGACGATAGCCCGCGGATTGGGGGAACAGTGAGCGATAACGACGAGCGACTTGCGCGCGGCCGGAAGGTCCGCGACGAGATCATGGGACCGGGGGTGCCGCCGGGCACCCCCGCCACGCAGGAACTGGCGCCGTTTTTCTCCCGGTGGATCTACGAGAGCGTGTTTGGCGACTTCTACACGCGGCCACAACTGGACCTGAAGATCCGCGTGCTGATCACGCTCGTGGCGCTCTCGGTGCAGGGCCGGACGGCGCAGTTGCGAGGATACATCAAAGCGGCGCTGCGGCATGGGTGGACGAAGGAGCAGATCGTCGAAGTCCTGGTGCAGTTGGCGCCCTACCAGGGTGTGCCGGCCACACATGACGCGTTAGCCGCGGCGAAGGAGGTGTTCGGCTAACTCAGTACCCCCACACCAGTCTACAGTGGCTTGGGCAGGGTAGGTGTCAGGTAGATTCCGATGTCCCTGCGACGGGTACCCGACGTAGAGGAGCGTCTGTGCCCCAAGTGCGGGATGCTGCAGGAAAGCCCTGGCTCGACGGTCTGCGAACAATGCGGGGCCGACCTGATCGAGTCCGAGCAAACCGCACCCGTGGTCTCGCTAGCGCCACCGGCGATCTCTACCCCGCGGTCACAGGCGATCTTCTCCCCACCGTCACAAGCGATCTCCTCTCCGCCGCCACAGGCGGTCTCCTCCGCGCCGCGACTGAAAGTCAACTGGTCACGGCGGCCAGTCGTACCTCCGAGTGTGGTCACCATGCAGCGACTCGCACTTTTCCTGAATGTCTTTGTGCGCCGCAACGGTCCGATCCTTGTCGCTCCCATTCGTGCGCTTGTGGCCATCCCCCTCATGCTTCTGCGCGCGATCGTCGTGGTCGTGCACCGAGTATTATCGGCCATCCTGCAGACCGTTTTGCTTATGCTGCGGACCGCAGCCGTGGTGCTCGTCGTGGGATCCCTGGTCATTGGATTGAGCTACGTGCCCGCAGTCCGCGCTGCACTACCCATCACGAAGGAGGTAACAGCGCGGGCCGACCCCTGGCTGCAGCGGGCCGAAGGTCTGGGCGGCAGACTGTTGGCACAGCTGCAGCGGAGTGTGCAGCTCCGACGCTCGTCTGAGCGGTCACCCGCCGCGCGGACGGCGGGCCCAGCTCGGCCCACCGGGCCTCCGAAAACAGGAGCCTCCTCTCGGCGTGCTCCATCGCAAGTGTCGCTGGCGATCCGGTCCACCCCACCCGGTGCCACCGTGCTGCTAAATCAACGGCGGGCAGGGAAAGCGCCGTTGACGATCAAGGTAGCGCCCGGGACATACAGGCTAACCTTGAGCCACCCCGGCTACCTCAGCGCGACGCGGACAATCACCGTGAAAGCGGGTCAGCCCATCTCGCTGGATGTCGTGCTCAGCCAGCCACCCTGACCCTTTGGACCCATTTCGCCGTCCCACGATCGATCTTCCGATAAGGCCTCCTGACCGACTACCCGCGTCCCACACGGCTTGACGGCCGCGGCGTTTGATGCTAGTGTGAATCATAGTGATGCACAAAGTGATGCAAAGGGCAATTACCCTCAGAAACCTCCCGCCCCACGTCATAAACGCGATTAGGCGGCGAGCTAAAGAGCGCCGGATCAGCCTCAATAGAGCGGTCATAACTCTCTTGGAAGAGGGGTTGGGTGTAGGAAGTCAGGCTGACGCTACGTATCACGAGCTGGATAATCTCGGGGGTTCATGGGCACGTGAGGAAGCGGCGGCCTTCGACACCGCCCTGCGAGAACAGCGATCAATCGATCCGGATGTGTGGCGATGAGCCGCGTCCTCCTCGATACATCTGCCTATTCTGCATTCATGCGTGGTCACCGCGGCGTGAAGGAGTCCCTGCAACGAGCGGGTGAGATCTACCTCAGCGCGACGATCGTCGGGGAGCTCCTCGCGGGGTTCATGCGAGCCGGCCATCGAAGGAAAAATGAACAGGAGTTGGAGGCGTTTCTGTCGTCACCTCGCGCCCAGGTATCCGATGTCGATCGAGAAACAGCGCGGCGCTACGCGGTGGTACTCGACGGGCTAAGAACGGCTGGGACTCCCATTCCGACGAACGACATCTGGATCGCTGCCAGCGCCATGCAGCACGGGCTGCGGCTCGTGACCACCGATGCGCACTATAGCCATGTGAAGCAGGTTATCGTTGACTACTTTGACCCCGAGTAGACTGATTCTCACCGCGCCCTCTTTGGGCGGCGAACCCCGCGGACAACGGCGCTTTTGTTTCCTGCTCGGGGCTGGGCGAGCTCTTCAAGTAGGCGATAGGTTTCATCGTCGAGGACGACCTGCACTTTAATAGCCACCAAGAACCTCCGCGTGCACGACTTGGCATAATTCTGCCACACTCAGGAGGCAGCCGAACATCGTCCGTCAGGCAGCATCTCCACAGCCGCAGCGATCTTTGTAGCGGCAGAATTTGGCCATCCAGGAAGGACAGGCCGGCAGCTCTGCCGGTGAGGCACCCGATTCCAGCAGCGCGAGCCGTCGCTCCGCTTCCGCCAGAACCGCGGGCATGTTCTTCAAGCTGACCTGGTAAACCATGAATTTGTCGCCGGGCAAGATCTCGTAATAGAGCACGAGCCGGCCTCGCTCAGCGCCGGCGAGGGCGCACTCGAAGACCAACCGGTCGAAGTAGTGGCCCATCGCCTGGGGCAGGCGGTCGCGCTCGACCATCTCCCGGAATTTCGTCACCCGCATCAAGGTGGGCATATCGTGGAACATCCCCACGCGGTCGCTCAGGCTCCGCAGCTTGACGGGCTGGTTCTTAAAGGCGCCGGGGATCCCGAAGCGCAGCGCCTTGTAGAGGGTACCGCGGAATCCCTGGCGCTCTAACTCTCGCAGCCGTGTCTCAACCGCCGTGTCGGGTTCACTTTCCTCGTCAGCAGGCTGGTGCTCGTAGGCCGCTTTGCGCGGAAACACCAGGTCGTTGAGCCGGAAGCCACGCGGGCGTTCGCCCGGGGCCGAGAGCTGCGACGTCAGCGTCGCCTCGAGGTTGGTATCCCGCTCGATGCGGTATGCATCCTGGGCAACGATGTGCGCAAGCGGGGTGGCCACGTCGCAGTGACACACGTCCGAGTAATCGCAGTTTCTGCCGAACCACTCGCAGCGCGGCAGGTCAGCCGGATCGCCGCGTTCGAGCGCGTCGCGGAAGATATCGCGGCGGCGAAGCATCTCAGCCCGCAAGGGGTCAGGGTTCGTGAACTCCACGCGGAAGGCGCGCAGGATAGGCTGGCGGCCGAATTGCTCGCGGCGGTAGATGAGCAGCCATCCGGAAGATACCCCGGTCATCGTGCAGTACAAGCCGAGCTGGTCGATGTAACTCGGCCGGGCTGCCCCCGGCGCGTCGGGATTTGAACCGGTGGTCTTGAGCTCGACGGGGATCTTGTCGTAGATATCGATCTTCCCGACGACGCCTTCGTACTCGACGAACTGCTCCACGAACTCCTCCGTCGCGACGGCACGGCCGAACAGGTCGTGGAAACCGGTGCCGGCCATCATGAAGTGGGCCCGCTCGGGCGAGGGCTGGATTTCCGGCCGCGTCCAGCGGAAGAACGCCTGCCGCGGGTTGACGAGGTCGGTGACCGAGATCCGACGGCGCGACGACTGGCTGCGGATGACCGCCGTCAGCTCGTCTTTGAGGGTCCGGTTGGCGTCGATCCCTCGAACAAACTGGACTGAAAAGGCATCTGCCATTGGCTGCCTGGATTATCGCAGGGCGATCGTGACTCCTAAGTAGGGAGCGGCACGCCCGCCGAAGCTGATGTAGCCGAGCTGTCCCGCGACCTGGGGTGCCAGCCTGGCCTGAATCCCCACGTCAATGACGGTGCTCGTTCCCCCACCGAGTGCAAACACCGTCGCGCTGCCGTACGCCCCGATTTGCTGACTGAACGCGAGCGTAGCTCCGCCACCGAGGAACAGGCCCGAAGCGTTCGCCGCTCCAAAGCCCGTGATGCTGGCCCCAGAGACGCCGACCCCACCGGCAAGATGGGCGCTCATGCCGGGTGTGGCGACCCGGAGGTGGTACCGACCTCCCACGGCCAGCAGGGACCCGGTTGTGGTGGCGCTGGACTGAACCGCATAGGAGAAGGTGAGATCCCAGGCAGGCCGGATGGGATACGCCAGTCCTACAGTAAACACTGAGGGGGTGAAGGCCGCGATGCTGAGGCTGAAGGCATTTCTGTTCGGTGGAACGAGCTGGGCCGCCGCAGGCTGCGACTGCGCCATCACGAGATAGAGGCTGGAGAGAGCGACGAGAGCTGCGAGGCATTTGCGCCCCATCTAGATCCACCTCCTGAGTTTGTCTGGTCAATGGGAATGGACGGGCAGTCCGTCGTGCGTATGGGCTGCCACGCGATGATGTCGTTCCCCCGCCTCGCCCACGGGGTCCACGTGGATGGTCGCGCCGGCGAGGTAGTTCAGGTGATGCAGCAGCTGGTGGTGCACTTCTTTGGCGATGGCATGCCCTTCGGCCACAGATAGCCTGGGATCGACGGCAATGTTCACCTCGGCGTGCAGGCGGTGGCCGATCCAGCGCGCGCGCACCTCGGCGACCTCCCGCACCCCGGCAACGTGGGTGGCGGCATGATGGATCTCGTCGATCACCTCGGGCTCGACCCCGTCCAGCATGCGTGTGAACACGGCGCGGGCGGATTGCCACACGATGCGCAGGATCGCGAGGGTAATGCCGAGCCCCACGAGCGGATCTGCAAGGGGGTAGCCGAGCCAGACGCCGGCGGCGCCGAGCAGCACGGCGAGACTGGTCCATCCGTCCACGCGCGCATGATAGCCGTCGGCGATTAGGGCGGTGCTGCCGATCTCCTTGCCCACTCTGATCCGGAACACGGCGACGGCCTCGTTACCCAGGAAGCCGATAATCGAAGCCGCGATGACCGCCCACAGGTACTCAACCGGCCGTGGGTGCATGAGCCGGACGATGGATTCGTACCCGGCGACGATGGCGCTGGCCAGGATCGTCAGCACGATCACCACGCCGGCAAGGTCTTCGGCTCGGCCGTAGCCTGACGGAAACCGCTTCGTCGGGCGCAGCCGAGCCAGCATGAACGCGATCCACAAGGGAATGGCGGTCGAGGCATCGCCGAAGTTGTGAATGGTGTCGGCCAGCAGGGCGACGCTGCCGGAGAGCCACACGACGAGGGCCTGCAGCAACGCGGTGGCCATCAGGCCGGCGAATGACCACTTGATCGCCCAGATGCCTCGCGCGGTAGTCGTGATGGAGGTCTCGATGATGTCGTGATGGTGACTCATCGTCGCCGCCCGTAAACTAACTCAAGCGGCTCGGAGACATGGCCGCGGAGCATGTGGGAGAAGATTTCAGTTGAGATGATGGGTATTCCCTGGTGAGAGCCCAGCCGCAACAGGTGCCTGTCTCGGCTGACAATATACTCCGCGTTTCCCGCAAGAGCGCACGCGATCACAATGTCGTCGTCAGGACCTTCCGGGACCACCCGGGGGACATCAACCAGAATGACGACGGCTGCACCGGCCCGGAGCGCGGCCGTCCTGGCGACGATGGTTTCATGCGTGATGTGCGCGTATTTGCGCATGATCCGGGCTCGCCGGAGGACCCCTTCGAATTCGGCAATGATCGGTTCGCACGTGATGAGTGTAGTATCACCGCGCTCCCATGAGGCGATCAGCGCGCCAGCTGGCCCTCGGCCGGAGATCGCGGCCTGAACGAGGGCCTGGACATCAGGGGTCACGCGGTACATAGCCTATCCGCTCTTCCGTTTGCGGCGGCGTTCCGCCCTCAACTCCTCAACCGCGCGTTCGACGTCCGCGGCGACCTCTTCAGGATCAGCGTCCTTGTTCGCTTCCCAAGTCTCGTGGAAGACGCGGAAGAGCTGTTCTCGCCGTCGCTCGAGCTGCTCGTATTTTGCATATGGGATAAGCGCTGCCAGCGGCTTGCCCCGCCGCTGGATCACGAACTCGTTCCCCTGATAGTGAGCTTCGTCCAGGATCTCGCCCAGGCGGTCCCGCACGTGGCTTGTGTCGACAATCTTCCGAGCCATATAATCCACCCAATCCTCCCATTTATCCCAAACTACCAAGACTTTGGTAGATTGTAGCACACTTTCGCTGTAAGCGGTCCCGGCGATGGACTAGCCGTACGCGGACTGGGTCGGTGCCGCCACCATTGAGCGTGGAGCCGTTGTGTGTGGAACCGTTTAGCGTAGCCAACGCCTGCTCGGTGCACGCCAGTGCGTGTCGCGCGTCTTTCAGCTCCCACTCCCAGAGCATTGCCAGGCGCTCCAGGATGAGCCAGCCCGGCAATACTTCCCGCTGGATCTCCCCGTCCCACAACTCCAGCAACTCCATCGTCTGCCTGGTCCGTCGTAAGTGCCGCGCCAGGGCGGTCACAGTCCGCCGGCGGACTGAGGGATCGCGTTCGTCGACGAGGGCGACCCGGTAGCACTCCGCCGCGGCTGCGCACTCTCGGCGCGCGTCCAGGAGGTGTCCCAGTCCCGACCAATCCACCGCCACGCGTGTTTGCTGCGGATGCGTCACCATCTCCCCCGTCAGGCCATGCAGAGAGAGCAGCGAGAGCAGGTCTGCCGCGTTGTGGGCAAAGATGGGCTCGATCGCCTCCAGGTCGCCGGTCTGCAAATACTGCACATATAGCGAGGGGATCATCCAGCCGGCCACGTCCACGAAGCGGTCCACCTTGAGGACCATCTGCTCGAGCAGGGCCATGCTGTAGCCACCCAGGCGCCGGTACCAAAGGCGCCGTGCCAGCGACATCACATCCAGGTGCTCTGATTGTTCGAAGTCGTGGCGCAGGCGTGAGAGCAGAAATCGCGTCTGCAGCAGCGGCAGGTCGAAGCGGCTGCCGTTGAAGGTCACGAGAGCGTCGAAGCGGCGCAAGTGCTCGGCAAGGGCCTCGAGCATGTCGATCTCGCCGCCGAGGTCGCGCATGAAGTACTGGGTCAGGACGAAGTTACCATCTTCCACCGCGCCGATGCCGACGAGGAAGACATAGGTGCCGGTGCCGCCGGCGAGGCCGGTCGTCTCGGTGTCGAGCCAGGCGACGCGCTCACCAGTTGGACCCACGGCCCGACCGATTTGGGCAGCGGTTTCTAGCGGCATGTGGGCGTGGACGTGGTCGAGGGGCCATGTCTTCCGACGGAGATCAAAAGACAAAGAGCATGCCTTCGCTTCGCTCGGCATTACATGACCGTGTGCAGGCGGGCGCTTCGGAGGATCTGGAGCGCGTCGGCTTTCCCGGTGTTTCCGACTTCGAGCACCGGGCCGACGCACGACGGGCAGCCCTGCTCACACCCGCAGTGCTCGATCAACTCGATTGCGGCGCGCATGAGCTCGTCGTGGAGGCGGAACATGCGCTCGGCGAGGCCGACGCCGCCGGGCAGAACCTCATAGACGTATATCGTCGGGCGCGCCGTGTGCGGAGAGCGGATCTCGTACACGCGACCAAGGTCGCGGCGGTCGCACATCAAGTATGCGGGCGCGATGTTCACCAGCGCGTAGGAGAGGGCGGCGAGCGCCCCCTGGAGGCGGTCGTTGGGCCATGGAAGGGATGGGCCCGCGATGACGGCGGGGTTGACGATCCACCACGCCGCGGTGGTGTGATACGTCCCTTCGGGGAGGTGGATCTTCCCCCACCCGACGTTCTCCTGCGTGAAGAGTTTGAGCTTCTTGAAGATGGTGGGCCGATAGGAGACGACCACCTCGCCGTGTGCGCGCGGGAGCGTGTCGGGCGCGGAGCCATCCTCGTTGATGACGTTGATGCCGACGGCGATCTCGGCCTGAGTGTAGTAATCCACGTTCACGCGCTTGACGTACGCGCGGCGCTGCTCCCAATCGAGCCGCTCCACGTGGAACTGCTGGCCGAGGTGAATGTAGATGGCATCTTCATGCACGAACCCCGGCGCGGAGTTGAGATCGACCTCACCGACGACGTCGGGCCTGGCGTGGTTGGTCTGATCGATGATGACGACGTTCTCGGTTGAGGCCGACCGCAGGCTCACGTCCTCGGCCGGGAAACGCTCGGCGACGTAGTGCCAGCGCGCTCCGTCGCCATGCACGATCTTCTGCTCGGCGAGTGCGCGCATGATGTCATTGACTCCTGTGGCGCCGTATGGTTCGTTGACGCCGAGGGGCAGCTCGAAGGCAGCGCACTTGAGATGGCTCGTCAGGACGAGCAGGTTGTCGGGATTGATCAGCGCGTGCTCGGGCGAGTGGTCGAAGAAGTACTCGGGGTGGCGGACGATGTACTGGTCGAGCGGATCACTCGTCGCCACGAGGAACGCCGCGGAGAGGTCGGTCGTGCGGCCGGCGCGGCCCATCTGCTGCCACGTCGAGGCGATCGAACCGGGATAGCCGGCGAGGATCGCGGCGCCGAGCTGGCCGATGTCGATCCCCAGTTCCAGGGCGTTGGTCGAGGCAACCGCCTGGATCGTGCCCTCACGCAGCCCGCGCTCGATCGCCCTCCTCTCGCTCGGCAGATAGCCCGCACGATAGCCCTGGATAGTCGCCGGATCATGTCCGTACTCCTTGGCGAGATCCTTCATATAGGTAGTGAGGAGCTCCGCGGTGAGGCGGCTGCGGCCGAAGACGATGGTGGGGATGCTGTCGTGGATGAGATCGCCGGCCAGATCGCGGACCTCCATCAGCGTGTCGCGGCGGATGCCGAGCTCACGGTTGACGACCGGCGGGTTGATGAACGCGATCACCTTCTCACCGCTTGGGGCGCCGGTCTGGTCGATCAACGTGACTGGGTCGCCCACGAGTCGATCCGCGTGCTCCTTTGGGTTGCCGATGGTCGCGCTGGTGCAGATGAATTGCGGATCGCTGCCGTAGAACCGGCAGATGCGGCGCAGCCGGCGGATGACGTTGCCGACGTGGCTGCCGAAGACACCCCGGTACTGGTGCAGCTCGTCGATGATCACGTAGCGCAGGTTCTCGAAGAGACGGAGCCACTTGGTGTGGTGCGGCAGGATCGCCGTGTGCAGCATGTCGGGGTTCGTGACGACGACGTGCCCGGCGGCGCGGATGGCCCGGCGCGCGGAGGCGGGGGTGTCGCCGTCGTACGTGAACGTCTTGATGTCGGCGTTGAGGAGTTTGATCAGCCCCTGTAACTCGTCGACCTGATCAGCCGACAACGCTTTCGTGGGGAACAGGTAGAGCGCGCGTGCGCCCGGTTCACGCAGGATCCGGTCCAAGACCGGCAGGTTGTAGCAGAGCGTCTTGCCGCTCGCGGTGGGAGTGACGACCGTAATGTGGCGGCCGGAGCGGACGGCTTCAAACGCTTCACCTTGATGCGAGTAGAGCTGCTCGATGCCGCGACGTCGAAGCGCAGAGACCAGGTTCTGGTCAAGAGAGTATGGGAACTCCACGAACCGGGCAGGTCTGGGGGGAATCTCACGCCAGAAGGCGATCTTGGAGGCGCGGCGGGGGTCGGAAGAAAGGCGGTCGAGGAGCTGTCGAAGCGTCATTGGGCGCCCTCCCAAAGTATGGACTAGCGAACTAGTGTTCGCTATATTGTGGGTGGTCCCTTCTACTGATGATGCGGACTACTGATGATGCGGGGTTGTGAGGGGGTGCGCGGGGCTGGTGGAGCGGAGCATCCACGTGTCCCACGCGGCGACGCCGGCCAGCACCAACACCGTCGCGCTTGCGAGAGTGAGCGGCGCGACAATCAGGCCGACCGGCGCGAGGGCGGCGAGGGCAATAATCGCCAACACGCGAGGGACCGACACATGGCCGAACACCGCCCACTTGAACAAGGCATGCCCGGCCAGAAACAGGGCCGGCCCGCTCAACACCACCACGATGGTCACGGCGCTCGCCGGGCCGACAGGCTGCGCGATCGTCAATTCATCGCCGACGGCAGTGACGATAATCCCGGCCACCATCGGCAGATGAAAGTAGGTGTAGGCTGAACGGCCGAGGCGTCCCGGGTCGACCGAGGTGGCGATGACCTCGCTGCTGGCCTCAGCAGCGCGATCGAAGTAGATCCACCAGAGGGCGACGCTCCCGAGGAACGCGACCGCGAGCGCGGCCAGCGCCAGAGCGGAGAATTCCTGCCGCCCAAAAGTGGCGCCGGTCACGAGGATCGATTCGCCGAGCGCCACGATGAGGAACAGGTTGCAGCGCTCGGCCAGATGGGCGCCGGTGATCGTCCACTCCGTCGTCTCCGAGCGACCCAGACCCGGCGTGAAGAATCCGAGGATCGGTCCGGTGTAGTCCACGATCACGGCCGCTATCCACAGCGCCTCCCGCGCCGGGCCCTGTGCTAACCCTCCGACGAGCCAGATCATGCCGCCTGCCACCAGCCACGCCAGGATTCGTTGGAAGTTCCGCCGCAACTTCGGCTCGCTACCAAGGACGGCGACGACGAAGAGGTTGCGGCCGACCTGGATTGCGACAAAGGCACCGGCGAAAAGCAGACCCCGCTCTCCGAACGCGGCCGGAAGCGTCGCAGACATGATCAGACTGACCAGCATGGTCCCGAGCAGCATCAGGCGTATCGTGGGGTGATCCGGGTCGAACCAGTTGGTGATCCAGGCGGTGTAGATCCAGGCGGACCACACAGCCAGCAGCAAGAGGAGTGTTTGCAGCGCGCCGTGGACGTTCAGGTGCTCGAGCAGGCGCTGCGACAGCTGGGTCACCGCGACCACGTATACGAGGTCGAAGAAGAGTTCCATGAAGGTGACGCGCTGGCGGCGCTCGCCCCGCGCCCGCAGCATCCCCGCGCTCATTTCATGGAACAGTTAGTGGAGCACTAGCCGCGGCTCGGGACTGCCCCGCTCTCATAGAGGTCGGCTCGAGAGAGAGGCAGCGGAACCTTTCCGGAGGCACCCGGTCGGGCGAGGAGAGACTGGCACACCTCAGTCCGGCCGGCGGCGAAACCCTGCGCGGAGGCGGCAAGGAAGAGCCGCCAGATACGATACCGTCCTTCACCAACGAGTGCTATGGCTCGATCTTTCTGCATTTCGAGATTCCGCAGCCACAGACGCAGCGTGCGCGCGTAGTGCTCGCGGAGATTCTCGACGTCCCGTACTTCGAATCCGACCGACTCCGCCGCGGACAGGGTTTCGGCGAGGGGCTCGAGCTCACCGTCGGGGAAGATGTGCGCCTGCATGAACGACGGGCCCGAGGCCACCCCCTTGCGGAGGCCGCCCGTGACACGCGCCGCGATGCCGTGGTTGAGGAAGAGTCCTTCCGGACGCAGCAGGTCCCACGCGCGGCGGAAGTATTCGGGGAGACGGCTGCGGCCCACGTGCTCGAACATCCCGACGCTGACGAGTTTGTCGTACGGGCCGTCGGTGACCTCACGGTAGTCGCACACCCGGACCTCCGCGCGATCCGCGAGGCCACGGGCCACGATCTGCTTTTGCGCGTAGCGCGCCTGCGGTTCGCTCAAGGTCACACCGACCGTGCGCACGCCGTACCGCTCTGCCGCGTACATCACCAACCCGCCCCAGCCGCAGCCAATATCGAGCAGTCGTTCTCCCGGCTGCAGACGGAGCTTCCGGCAGATGTGCTCGAGCTTCGCTTCCTGGGCGGTGTTGAGATCTTCACTCCCCGTCGGGAAGTAGGCGCAGGAGTACACCATACGGCGGTCCAGCCACATCGAATAGAAGTCGTTGCCGACGTCGTAGTGGTATCGTACGGCCCTGCGGTCTCGCTCCAGGGAATGTTTTCGCCCCCGGAGCTGCGCACGCGCGGGGATCCTTCCGTTGGCCGCGATGCGGGGCAGCGCGAGCGCCCACAATCCGACTTTGATCCAATCGCGGACGGAGCGATGAGAGGCGGCTTCAACGATGGTCTCGACCGCTGCCTCGAGATCGCCCTCGACATCAAAGTCGCCACGCACGAACGCTTCGCCCATGGTCAGGTCGGACGGGGGCAGCAGCATCCGCCGGAGCGCGCCGGGATGCGTGATCACCAGGGTAAACCTCGAGGTCCCTTCAGCGGGGTACGATCGCCCGTTCCACAGGCGGACCGTAAAGGGCCGGTGCGATGTGAACAGCCTGTCGAGGATCCGCTCCGTCGTCGATAGAGCGCGCGCGTCGAGGGAGACGGCGAGAGCCTGCCTGCCGTTCACAACCATAGGTATCGCTCCGGGGCTGGAAGTTGAGGGGTAATTCGCGAACTGGTGTCGGTGGCCCTATGCAGCAGACGCTTACCCTAGGCGCAAATGGTCCTCGCGTTCCGGCCGTCGGAGTCGGCACCTGGCAGTGGGGCGACAAGATGTACTGGGGGTTCGGCCAGAGCTTCGCAGAGAAGGACGTCTGGGAAGCATTCGACGAGAGCGTCCGCGCTGGGTTGACATTCTTCGACACCGCGGAAGTCTACGGCAGCGGGCGGTCTGAGAGGTTCCTGGGTGAATTCATCCACAAGACGCATGCGGCTGTCGTGGTCGGCACCAAGTTCATGCCGTTCCCTACCCGCCTCACGGGCGGCTCATTGGCGAAGGCGCTGGAGCGCAGTCTGGCGCGCCTTAGCCTGCGCACCGTCGATCTGTATCAGATGCACGTGCCGCTTCCGCCGGTTGCGATTGAGACCTGGATGGACGCCATGAGTGATGTCTATCATACGGGGTTGATCCGCGCGGTTGGTGTCTCGAATTATTCTGCCGAGCAGATGCAGCGCGCACACGAAGCACTGAGCAGGCATGGACTCGCTTTGGCCAGCAACCAGGTGAAGTTCAGCCTGATCGATCGGGAGCCGCTTGAGAACGGGGTGCTCGACGCGTGCCGCGAGCTCGGCATCACCCTCATCGCCTACGGACCGTTGGGCAAGGGTATTCTCTCGGGCAAGTACACTCCCGATAATCGCCCGGGCGGGATGCGCGGGAGACGATTCACGCGCCAGATCTTCGAGAGAATCACGCCCCTGCTGGCTGCGCTTCGTGAGATCTCGCAGTCACGGGGTAAGACGATGGCTCAAGTGGCCCTCAATTGGTGCATCGTCAAAAGAACACTGCCGATTCCCGGCGCGAAAACCGGCGCGCAGGCCAGGGAGAACGCAGGGGCGCTCGGATGGTCGTTGACGGAAGAGGAGGTTGCTCGGCTTGACGGCGCTCCGTAACGGGACTACGGGGCAGCGACGAACGCGGGCGTCACGCGCACAAGGCGGGCGACGATCGGCTCGCTACGACCCTTGAGGTCGAGTGTGCGGGGTTCTGCATCCTTCAGCTCCACCCCGGCGGCGACGTAGGCCGCTTCACTGATGAGCAACTCACCCGGTCCGGCAAGCTGGGCTAGGCGCGCCGCGATATTCACGTTGTCGCCGAGCGCGGTGACGTCGGTAATGGTCTCCGCCGTCCCGACGGCTCCGAAGAATGCGCGGCCCGTGTGCACCCCGACACCCACACGGATCCAGGGGCCGCCGGGGTCGCGGTGTCCGGTCACCTGGAGCAGCTCCAGTCCGGTGAGGAGCGCCTGCCGGGGATGGTTGGCCACGTATGGGGGAAAGAAGGCAACGACTTCATCTCCCACAAGCTTGTCCACCCATGCGTCGCTCTCGATCAGCACCCGATTCGCGACCGCGTAAAAACGGTTGAGTAGCGTGCTGAACTCAGCGGCCGACATCCGTTCGGCGAGGGCAGTTGACCCGCGAACATCGGCAAACAGAAAGCTGAGGGGGACCTCCGACCCGCCGCGGCTCTTTTGCAGGTGCATTTCGCAGATGTTGCAAAACCGCGGGTTCTTGCGGGAGCGGCCGTAGCCGGCCATCCGCATCCACCGTCCGCCGATCCCTTCAAAGGGGACGCTGCACAACTTGCAGCGGGGATCGTGCGGGAGCGCGCGAAACATCCGGCGCTGCCACTTCGGCAAAGGATCGCCCCCCATGAGGTAATGCTCCCAGCCTTCGTTTGCGTTTCGGGGCTTGGCCATGATAACGGCTGATTTCGGGCCGCGTGCCGTCGGTCCCTACGTGCGCTGATGTACCCGCGCCAGGCGTGTGGGGGCCCTTCGCTGTACGAGCCATAAACCGAACAGGACAAGAATGCTGCCGAGCACCGAGACGAGCGTCATCCGCTCGTCCAACAGGATCACAGATGAGACCACGCCGATGATCGGGACCAGGAACGCAAACGCGCTTGCGGGTCCGGCGCCGATGCGCTTGACGCCCTCAACGAAGAAGACAAACGCGAACACGGTGCCGAAGGACGCGAGGTAGAGCAGGCCGATCCACGACACCGCAGGCGCAGCAGCCAGCGCTTCCCATCCTCGTTCGACGATAGCAAACGGCAGCAGCATGAGCGTGCCGGCGACGTTGCCGTACAGGGTGGCAGAGACGGACGTGAAACGCTTCGTCGCCGACCTGCCCGCGACCGCGTAAATCCCCCAGCACAGCGCGCCCAGCACAAAGAACACATCTCCAAGGAGCCGGTTCGACGACTGCGCGCCGCTTGGGCTCATGACCAGATACAGTCCGGCGAACGCGGTGACAAAGCCGGCGATCGCCCAGGTGCTCGCGCGCTCGCGCAGGATGAGCCAGGCCACGATCGCGGTAAACACCGGGGCGAACCCGGGGACGATGATCGCCCCGTCGCTGGCGGGAGCGAGTTTGAGACCGTACAGGAACAAGACGTTGTAGATCGCGACCGCCGTCGCGCCCAGGGTGAGGATGATCGGGAGGTCGCGGGGGGTGATGCGACGGGCGGCCTGCCCCTGCAGCCGCGCCCACCCCCACAGGAGCAGCGAAGCGATGATGAAGCGCGTGGCCGCGACGGTCATGGGCGGGATGGCGTCCACGGCCACACGGCCGGCGACCCACGTGCCTCCGAAGCACAGCGCAGAGAGTGTGAGGATGACGTACGCGTTCTTCAGCGGTAGTCCATCACCGTGATCTGCGTGGCGGCCGTCAGCGCCGCCCTCGAGAACGTTAGGGTCGAACCACTCCGGCGGACGTTGGTCTTCCCTGTGAGAAACGCCTGCTCGTCACGTCCCGGCCATTCCGCGGGCATTGCCGCTGTCTTAAAGTGCATCGGGATGACGACCGCGGCGCCGATCTGATCCGCGATGCGCTGGGCATCCGCGCCGCCAATGGTGAACGGGCCGTCGCCGACTGGGATCATCAGGACATCGATCCTGCCCAGCGCGCGCAGCTGCCCATCGGTGAGCGCGACTTGGCCCAGGTCGCCGAGGTGGGCAAATCTCACGCCATTCGCCTCAACGACGAAGAGCGTATTGAATCCCCGGCCGGTCGTGCCGCCCTCGTTGTCGTGGAAGGCCGCGACGCTGTAGACCAACGCGTCCCCGATCCGCTCGCGGATAGGATTCCACCCGGGCGGGTTTGTGGTGAGACCTCGAAAGACTTTCGGTCCCCCGCGCACCAGGCCGACGTTGTTGTGGTCTCGATGCTCGTGGGTGACGAAGACGGCGTCGGCTTCGACCGTGGGTAGAGGGTAGCCGATTTCCCCGTAGGGGTCGATGGCAATCCGGGTCCCGCCGCCTGTCGTGATCAGGAAGAACGCCTGCCCAAACCAACGCAGGCTGACGGAATCGGACGCCGCGAAGCCGACGTTCGCCGTCACCGCGAGCAGGAGCATGCAGAACACGACTACCACGCGTGATATCATGCGAGCCTCCTGAGTGTGTGCAACCCCTCACGAGGTTGCGGATTTCCCCCCACGGGAACTTCTACGCGATCGTCTACGCCTGGGTCAAACGCGCCGCGATGGATAGGGCCTGGGCCATCGGACGGTGATCGGCCACGCCCTTCCCCGCAATGTCGAAGGCCGTGCCGTGCGAGGGCGTGACCATCACAAAAGGATAGCCGACACCGACGCTCACACCCATTTCAAACCCGAGCAGCTTCGTGGCGATTTGCGCCTGATCGTGGTACATGCTGACGACGACGTCGTAGCGACCTTCCCGGGCATGGCGGAAGATGTGGTCCGCGGGGATCGGGCCCATCGCGCTGATCCCTTCGGTGATGGCCGCGACGACTGCCGGGGTGAGGATGCGTTCCTCCTCGTCTCCCAGCAGTCCTCCCTCGCCGGCGTGCGGATTCAGCGCCGCCACGCCGATCCTGAGCTTGTCCGCTCCGGCACTCGAGGCAACGCGGTGCGCGAGACGGATGGTCCGCAGGACGCGCTCGCGAGTCACCATCGGTGCGACGTCGCGCAGCGCCGCATGCCCCGTGACGCGCGCCACCCACAGCAACCGGCCCGACTCGGGTGCGGCCGGATGAGGGATCACGTTCATCTCATCGTAATCCTCCACGCCTGCCAGCCTGGCGCACAGCTCGTACTCGTCGCGAACAGCATAGCCGCTCTTGATGATCGCCTGCTTGTTGAGCGGGGCGAAGACCAGGCCGTCCACGACATGATCAAGCGCGAGGCGCACCGCGCGTTCCATCCAGGTCGCGGCAGCGCGACCGGCGGCGGGACTGAGCTCGCCGATACGCCAGCCGCGGTCACCCGCGGGGAGATCGAGGAACGGGACGCCGCTCACGGTGATCCGGCCCGGACGTGACGAGGGCTGCGGGGGCAGGTGAACGCCCGTCAACTGCAACGCCTGCTGCCAGACCACGGCGTCTCCGATCACCAGGAACTCGTCGGCCGGCGGGGTTGCGAGGGCCCTCGCCAGGACCTCCGGCCCGATGCCCGTCGGATCCCCAATGACCACTGCGAGTCTCGCCATCAGCCTCCACGAGAATATTTCGGACGTTGAAGGAGTCGCGAATCCCGAGGAGGCATATTGTATACCAACCCCTCCGATCCCCGCCATCGAGGTGTACATGGGAGTCACGGACCAACTCGCCCGCTTTGCCCTGGAGGGCACGCGCATCCCCGACGACGTCCGGAGCCTCGGCACGAATCACTTGGTCGACGGCATTGCGGTGATGCTGGCCGGGGCGACTGAGGCGAGCGGACGCTTGGTGCGGGAGCACCTGCGCGAGGTCGGGGGCGAGGCGCAGGCCACGGTGCTCGGGGCCACGCTGCGCGCCCCTCAGCAGCTTGCCGCCTGGGCCAACGGGACGGCGGGCCACGCGATGGACTACGACGACACGCAGCTGGCCACCGATCCCCAGAGCGTGTACGGGTTGCTCACCCACCCCACGGTGCCGGTGCTGGCGGCTGCGCTCGCCGTAGCGGAACGAACAGGCGCCTCGGGCTCAGCGCTCCTCGAAGCCTACATCATCGGAGTTGAGGTCGCCTGCCGCGTAGCGGACGCCGTCAACCCACGACATTATCGGGATGGCTTCCATTCGACGGCGACGATGGGCGGCTTCGGGGCCGCGGCTGCCGCGGCGCGCCTGTATGGCTGCGACCTCGACACGACGCTGCGCGCGATCGGCCTCGCCGCCAGTATGAGCGCGGGGCTGCGCGAGAATTTCGGCACGATGACCAAGCCGTTTCACGCAGGCCGCGCCGCGGAGAACGG